>NZ_JAXDPY010000156.1:0-16411 GCF_034668105.1 Paraburkholderia sp.
TGAGTATCGCCGGGCGCACGCTCGTGTATCTGCCACAGGAGCCGCACATCGGCATCTCGCAGAAGATCGAGAGCGAAGCCGAACGCGAGGCCGTGCGCGCGCGCCTGACCGCCGTGTTGCCCGCCGATGAAAAAGGCGGCTACATCGTCCGCACGATTGCTGAAGATGCAACCAGCGAAGAATTGGCCGGCGACGTCGCGTATCTGCGCAAGACGTGGGCAACGATCATCTCGCAAGGTCAGCGCATGCCGCCGACCAGCCTGCTGTATCAGGACCTGAATCTCGCGCAGCGTGTGCTGCGCGATTTCGTGAACGATGAAACCTCGCGGATTCAGGTCGACTCGCGCGAGACCTATCAGATGCTGGCCGACTTCGCGGCGGAATTCACGCCGGCGGTGTCGTCCAAGCTGCATCACTACACCGGCGAGCGGCCGCTCTTCGATCTGTACAACATCGAGGCCGAGATTCAGCGCGCCTTGTCGCGCCGGGTCGATCTGAAGTCGGGCGGCTATCTGGTGATCGACCAGACCGAAGCGATGACCACCATCGACGTGAACACCGGCGGCTATGTCGGCGCGCGCAACTTCGACGATACGATCTTCAAGACCAACCTCGAAGCCGCGCACACGATCGCGCGGCAATTACGGCTGCGCAATCTGGGTGGCGTGATCATTATCGACTTCATCGATATGGAGAACGTCGAGCATCGCGATCAGGTGCTCGGCGAGTTGAAGAAGGCGTTGTCGCGGGATCGTACGCGCGTGACCGTGAATGGATTCTCGCAGTTGGGGCTGGTGGAGATGACGCGCAAGCGCACGCGCGAATCGTTGGCACATGTGCTGTGCGAGCCCTGCCCGGTTTGTCAGGGCAAGGGGCAGGTCAAGACGTCGCGCACGGTGTGCTATGACGTGTTGCGCGAGATTCTGCGCGAGTCGCGGCAGTTCAATCCGCGCGAGTTTCGCGTGGTGGCGTCGCAGCAGGTGATCGATCTGTTTCTTGAAGAAGAGTCGCAGCATCTCGCGATGCTGATCGATTTCATCGGCAAGCCGGTGTCGTTGCAGGTGGAGTCGAATTTGAGCCAGGAGCAGTACGATATTGTGCTGATGTAGCCGCTCACGGCTTCGTCCCTTGCTACCAAGCGCGACTGCCGCGCAAACCAGCTTCGGACTTTCAGGCTGCCCGCGCTCATGCAGCCCGCGTCACGCACGGGATCACAACCGCCGCCGCGATCGCTACTACGCACGTAGCGATCGGATACGCTCCGCGCCCTTCACTCCTCACACTTCACATCCTCTCTGCGCACCACGACGATCGCCGGGTACGTCCCGTGATCGAGTTCCACGCGCGCCACCACGGTGAGTGTCTTGTCATCGGTGTCGTCGTACACGCTGACCCGCTCGTTCCGAAAGCCGGTGAGGCCGACGCAGTCCGACGCGCGGCCCTCGTCGGAGACCTTGCACTGGATCGGGTTATCGGCGAAGTACCGATACTTGTTGGAGTTCGCCAGCGCCATGTATTCGCGAAAGCTTTGAGCCGATCCGCCAATCCCCGTGACGTTCGCGATCGCGCACGATTGTTTTGGCGCCGCATTGCCGGTTGATGTTTGAGCGATCGCGTGCGCGCTCAGAGCTGCAATGGCGAGAACGAGTGACGATGCGACGAGGTGCTTCATGGCGCGGCTCCGGTTTTGCGGATCTGAGCGCAGGATTGTAAAGGCATCCCGCGTGGACCATCTGACTGGGACGCAGTTTCAGCTGTGCGCTTTGCCCAAAGGGTAATCGCCCCCATGAAGAGCCGCAGGCACGCCAGTCAGCCAACAAGCGCCGAAAAAACCTCTACCGGCCCTCAATTTCCCCGTTGACGCCATCCCAACACGAAGCGTATAACCATCCCATTGGATGTTATTTGGATGGTCCAAGGATGTTCTCCGGATACCACACGGGATAGAAAATGGCCAACCTCAAACTCATCGACACCTCTCGCCCCAAAGGCGGTGAGACCGAAAAAATCACCATCAACCTCGGTCCAATCGACCTGGGCCAGATCGATTTACTCGTCGAAGAAGGTTTTTACTCGAACCGCACCGACCTGATTCGCACGGCGATCCGCAACCAGCTCGGCGTACACGCGCAGGTCGTCACGGAAACGGTGACCCGGCGTGCAATGGTGCTCGGCTTGCAGCACTTTTCGAGGCAGGACCTCGAAGCCGCTCAAGCCGCGAACGAACGACTGGACATTCATGTGCTAGGCCTCGCCAGCATCGCAGCCGATGTGCCGCCGGAACTCGCGGCGGCCACGATTGCATCGGTGGAGGTGCTCGGTGCATTTCACGCGTCGCCCGCGGTCAAGGCGGCGCTCGCCGGCCGCATCAGGTAGACGCGCCTGGCATGGCCGACCTTCGGTTGCAGACGTGGTTGAACACGTTGTTGAACCAGTGAAGCTCATCGCCTGCCCCGCCGCGCCTTCTACAACTCAACCTATAACCGCTTACGATCATGAAAATGAATGAAGATTTCCTGAAGTCGATGAAAGAAGCCTTCGACCTGCTGCAAACGAAAGGCGCGAAGGAAGCGACCGCGGCGGTTCAGCGCGCGCTCGCGGGCGCCTCGGCCGAAGCCGGCAACGCCTACCCGTCGCACACGCCGCAGAGCGCCAACGAATGGACGCGAACGTGGACGCAACCCCATCCGCAAACTCAAACGCACTCTCAAGCCCAAAGTCCGGCACACGCCCGCACTGCGCCACATGCGCCCGCCGAGCGCACTGTCGACGCCGACACGCCCGGCACCTTCAGTACGCACACCTTCAGCAACAGCGCGGGCCAACGCCAATACAAGCTCTACGTGCCCGCCGTCTACAACAGCGAACCGTTGCCGCTCATCGTGATGCTGCATGGCTGCACGCAAAACGCCGACGACTTCGCGGCCGGCACGCGCATGAACGAAATGGCCGAGCGCCATGGCTTCATCGTCGTGTATCCGAATCAGTCGCAAGCCGCAAATCATTCGAAGTGCTGGAACTGGTTCAAGCCTGCCGACCAGCAGCGCGATCAGGGCGAGCCGTCGTTGATCGCAGGCATCACCCGTGAGGTGATGGCGCGCTATCGCGTCGATCCGGCGCGCGTGTACGTGGCGGGTCTATCGGCGGGCGGCGCCATGGCGGACATCATGCTGAAGACTTCGCCCGACCTGTATGCGGCAGCCTGCGTGCACTCCGGCCTTGCATCCGGATGCGCGAGAGATCTGCCCTCGGCGCTCGCCGCGATGAAGGGCGGCAACGCGCATCGCCACCGCTCATCCGCCGTACCGCAACGCCCGCTCATCGTGTTTCATGGCGACGCGGATACCACGGTGCATCCGTCGAATGCGACAGCGCTCGTAGCGGGCTTCAATGCCGGCGTCACGACAGTCGGCACGCCGTCGCATGTGGCAGGCACACTGGGCGGCCAGCGCGGCTGCACGGTGCAACGGCTCGTCGCCGCGAATGGCGTGGAAGCGGAGCATTGGTCGATTCACGGCGCGGGCCACGCATGGGCAGGCGGCAGTCAACGCGGCTCCTACACGGATCCATCCGGCCCCGACGCGGCCGCCGAAATGCTGCGCTTCTTCCTCGCCCATCCGCGAGCATCAGCCACGCACTAATCACTTTCAACTGACGAATGAGCGCGACGAAAAGGCTGTACATCCCGCCGCAAAGGTATAGAGTGGCTCATGTTGCAGCGCAGCAAAATCACTGCGCCGCGTCGACCTGCCGTCTCGCTTGAGACCCGGCCTCCGAAATCCTTTGGACGCCGGCACCGGGTCACTTCGGAGATATCACCACTATGCAAAGCCCCGCGATCGAACATAGCGCCGCCTTTGGTCAACGCACTTTCAACATCTTCACCGACTTGCAACTCGACGGCCTGGCTTGCCTGCAAAAACTCGGCGAACTCAATCTCGCGGCGCTGAAGGCAACCGTCACCGAAAGCAAGAACGCGCTGTCGGCCGGCCAGTTCAACATCGCGCCGTTTGCGGGCGCGTCCGATATGCAGCAGCAGATGGTTCAACGCACCCTGTCGTACGCACAGCACGTCAAGGAAATCGACGCGCAATTCACCGCCGCGTTGAACAAGGCTGGCGAAGCCCTGCGCGAAGAGTTCGGCGCCAGCGCGACGCAGTTCGGTTCCGGCTTCGGCCAGACCACGCCGTTCAGCTCGGACAGCGCGTTTGGCGCGATGCAATCCGTGATGGCTTCGATGATTCAGTCGGGCAACGCAATGCAGGACAGCATCAAACGTGTGTCCGGTGCCATGACGGGCACGGCGGTCACTGCTGTGGACAACGCCGCACAGTAAGTCTCGCGTCGTAACACGCGGAATAGCGAGTCAAGGATAGCGAGTCAAAGAAAGGGGCCGATTGGCCCCTTTCTCATTTCCGCGTATCCGAATGCCACGCCTCTTAAGCGACGCGCGCGCGGCACGGACGCGGCAAACCCGCGCTAAGCCGCCACAGCACAGCCGGCCTGCTCGAGCGCGGCCTGCGCATGGTCATGCAGATCGTCCGTGGTGAGCGACGCGTCCCGCGAGCGCACCCACGCCGCGATCCGCAGCGTCGCGCCGCCCCGACGTCCCCATCGCCGCCAGCATGCGGGCGAGCGTGGGATCGGCACGCGTGCGGGCGAGCGTCTTTGCGAACAGCGCGCCGACCCGGTTCGACAGCCACCAACCGACAATCAGGATCAGCGCCGCCAGCACGATATGAAGGACATCGTGCGTCAATGTGACAAGCAGCGACGGCTGGAAATGCAGTAGACGGGAAAGAAGGTCGTTCATTGTTTCCTGGGCTCCGTTGCGTATGTTCTCTTGACGCAAGGAAGCAGGATATTTTCCCGTGATTTGCACTCTTGCGGCTGAGGCACAGTGCTTGCAAAGCGCTTGCGTGACACCACGCAAGGCGACGTGGCGCGTGTCAGGCAGTGCCCAACGGTTTCAGCAAATTGCGCAACGCCGCGATAGTGACGGGCCGCGAGAACCAGAATCCTTGCGCCTCGTCGCAGCCGAGTGCTTCCAGTTGCGCGGCCTGTTCGGCGGTCTCCACGCCTTCGGCCGTCACGCGCAGTTTCAACGCGTGTGCCATTGCGATAATGGCGCCGACCAGCGCCGCGCATTGCGGATCGGTACTCATGCGCATCACAAACGAGCGGTCGATTTTCAGGCGATTCAGCGGAAAACGCGTGAGATAGGCGAGACTCGAATAGCCGGTGCCGAAGTCATCAACCGCGACTTCAACACCCAACCCGCGCAACGCATGGAGCGTCTGCAATGCCAGTTCCGTGTCGCCGAGCAGGGCGCCCTCGGTGATCTCCAGCTCGAGATACGAAGGGTCGAGCGCCGCCTCTTCGAGCGCCTCGCGGATCGTCTCGAACAGATTGTGCCGTTGGAATTGCTGCGGGGAGACGTTCACCGCAATCCGCGGCAAGCTGCCGGTCAGCCGCAGCAATTTGCCGGCATCACGGCACGCGGTACGAATCACCCATTCGCCGATCTGCTCGATCAGGCCCGCCTCTTCCGCGACCGGCACGAATTCGGCCGGACTGATCAAGCCACGCTGCGGATGGTTCCAGCGCAGCAGCGTTTCCACTTGCGCGATGCGCCCGTTGGCGAGCGTCACCTGCGGTTGATACACCAGATGCAATTGCTGCCGCTCGAGCGCTTCGCGCAGCATGGTCTCCAGTTCGAAGCGGCGCGCCGCCTGACCTTCGAGCGCGGTGGAAAAACGCCGCACCGCATTGCCGCTCACCGCCGAAGCCGCGGATAATGCTACCCCCGCGCGACGCATCAGCGTCGGTGCATCGGCACCGTCGGCAGGATAGGCGACGATGCCGATACTCGCGGTGATGTTCAGCGTGGTGCCGGCGTAGTCGATCGCTTCGGCGATGCGGCCCAGTGCCTCGGCAGCGAACGCATCGGCTGCGGTGCCGGTTTCATTGATCAGCAGCGCGAATTGCGTGCCGCCGATCGAGGCGATCGTGCCGTCGTTGGGGAACAGGCCGCGCATCCGCTCACCGACGATCTGCAGTACCAGTTCGGCCGCATGCAAACCGAGCGCATCGCGCAGTTTGCGCAAATGATCGAGCTCGGCGATCAGCATGGTAAAGCCGCTGCCGTTGCGTCGACAGCGCGCGATCGTGAGCTCGAGTCGTTCAGTGAAAAGCGTCTGATTGGGCAGACGGGTCACGCCGTCGTGATGCGCGACGTACCACAAGCGCGCTTCGGATTGCGCGTAGCGCGTCATATCGATCGCGATGCCGACATAGCGCGCGGGCCGGGCAGCGACACTGCCTGAACGTGCCGGCTCGGCGGCAGTCGGAGCCACAAGCGGCACCACCATCGGCGCCAGCGCGAACACTACGCGAATCGGCGTGCCGTTGCGCCGCACATAGGTCCATTCGCCTTCATAGCGCGTGCTGATCGCCGACAGCGGCGGCAATTCGGTGCGCCGTCTCGCGAGTTCGGCCGGATCGAGCAGGGATTCAAATGAGCGCCGGCCGATCAGTTCTTCGGCGGCAAAACCAGTCAGCTTTTCGAAAGCCGCGTTGACCGAGTCGAACGTGCCGTCGGCCGTGCAGATGAACATGCCGTACGGTGCGGCCGCAAGCGTGGCGTCGCGTGCGCGCGCTTCGGCATAGAGGTGTTCGTGCATCGCGCCGGCCTTTGAATTTTCTGGTAATGAAAGCAAGTGAGCGTGATTTCTGGCGCGTACGACGCAAGCGCCGAAGCTGGCAGATTCGGTCCGATCCGCCCGCTAACCGTGCGTATGATAGCGGCTTTCGCGGCCGCCCCGCCGCGCCTGCCGCGCATTCTCCACGCGCAATCGTTTTCCTCGGCGTATTCCCCGACGCCGGCAGCAGCACGTCCGTTATCGCACACATCATAAAGCGTTCGCCATGACCGGTGGCTACGAACACGGCCTGAAAAGCGGCTTTCTCGATCTGGTAACCGGCAACTGGCGCACCCCGCCGGAGCATCTGCATTTACAGCCGCTGTGCAAGGACGAACTGGTATGCCTGATGCGCAATGGCCATCCAATCAGGCCCGGACGGCTCAGCAAACCGGTCTACGAAGAAGCCGAACACCTCGCGGTGATGACCTACAACACGACGTCGTGGCGAGCGATCACAACGTGAGGTCGGTCAGACGGAAGATTGCTATGAGTTCGTGAGTGACGCCTCGGTCATGGCCTTGATCAGCCCGCCCTTGCCCTTCCTGACACGCCTACGAGGCGCGCGGCAACGCGGCTTCGATAAACACCGCGCAGAGCGCTTCCATGCCCTTCGCGTCTTCTTCGTCGAAGCGCGCGACGACCGGGCTGTCGACATCCCACACGCCGATCAGCGTGCCGTCCGGTGCGACGAGCGGCACGACGATTTCCGATTGCGATGCGCAATCGCAGGCGATATGACCGGGGAATTCATGCACGTCGCGCACCACTTGCGTCTGACGGGTCTGCGCGGCCGTGCCGCATACACCCTTGCCGAGCGCGATGCGCACGCAGGCGGGCTTGCCCTGGAACGGTCCGACCACCAGTTCGCGGCCGTCGTGGAAATAGAAACCGGCCCAATTCAGATCGCTGAGCGAATGGAACACTAACGCGGAGAAATTCGCGGCGTTGGCGATCCAGTCGGTTTCATCAGAGAGCAGCGCGCGCGCCTGGGCGACCAGTTCTTCGTATTGCGCGGCTTTGGGGAGATGCGGGGCGGAGGAGACTTCGAACATGACGGCGTCCGTGATGAAAGCGGAAAGAGGAACAGCATGGCTGTGAAGTGTAAAGCAAGCGGCCGTTTCCTCCACGGCGCGGCCCGTTGCACATGCCGCCCTCTTTCCGCCCGATCGACGTGCGTCCTGACGGCTTTATCCAGACATTAGTCCGGCGGACAACGCCACGCATAAAACGTTATTCCACCCCGATGATCACGCTCGATGCCTTGAAAATAGCCGTCGCCGCTTTGCCGCTCGCGAGGCCGAGGCGCTCGACGCTTTCGTTGGTGATGATCGCGGCGACCTGTGCGCCGCCCGCGCTGATAGTCACTTCCGAATTCACCGCGCCCTTCGTCACCGCCGACACCGTACCGGCGATGCAGTTGCGCGCCGACACCTGGCTTGCCGTCACGTCGACCATCACGATCACCGACGACGCCTTGACCAGTGCGAACGCCTTCTTACCGGCGGCAACGCCGAGCGACGTGGCGCTGCCGTGCGTGATGATCGCGACGATCTCGAGCCCGTCCTGGGTGCGCAGCGTGACTTCGTCGTTCACGGCGCCGTGTTTGACTTCGGTGACTTCGCCCGCGAATTGATTGCGTGCGCTGGTTTGCATGGTGCTCTCCTGGTTGACTGAGCTTCGTGAAACAAGATTCGAGGCGATGTGCCGAGTCTGGCGAAACGCCGGGTCTGAGCGGTCGCCTGGGCATGAAGTGCGATGTGGCGCAGCCGCTATTGACGTTTCGAACCCAATGAAACCACATAAACGTTGTGCAAATACATTCGTAACGCCGATCAAAGCAGCCCGCAGGGCATTGATTTCATGTCGCCGTCACGTTCGCGAGACGGCGGGGTCATGGCGGTGAAGTCAGCGCCAGCACCTCGCGCATGTAGAGACCCAGCCAGCCAGACATCGGCGAGCAAGGGTCCGGCGTAATGACAACATGGCGATCGGCGCGGTATCGGCTGGCGCGCCGCGCGACACCGTATCATCGTGCCCTTGGACCCTCACCGTCGAAGCCTATGCCTGTCGCCGTCCCGCCACGCACTGCCACACGTTTTGCCGCATGTTTTGCCGCATACCTTGCCGCCAGCTTTGCCGCCTGCCGCGGGGTTCGACTGCCGCACGCCCGCCATGCCGCCACGTTGTGCGCCGCCCTCGCGGCCGCTGTCGCCTTCGCCGCCTGCAGCAATCCGCCGCCGACACGCGACGCCCACGCGAACGTCGGAACCGTCACGCTGTTCCCCATCGCCAATTACGACCAGAACGTCGACCACTGGCTCGAGCCGGACAGCCCCGGCTACGACCAGCCGTTCCTGAGCCCCGCGGATCAGCAGGCGCATTTCAGAGCCCTCTACGGGCGCTATTTCGGTACCGGCACGAGCGCACCGTCGCCATGGAATTCCGCCTATGTGACGATGCGCGTCTATCGCCAGCAAGGGACGGACATTGCGGCATTGCAGCAACGCCGCATCGGCAAATTCGACAACACCGGCAAGAGCGGCGCGGCGCTCGGTTTCGGCGAGAATTTCCGGCCGCACGACAAGGCGTGGATCGACGCGATCGCGCAAAACATGGACCTCGGCCAGTTCACCCAGGAGGCCGCCTACAAGGCCGAACGCCGCGCGATCGCGACCGGCAATCTGATGGTGCGCGAACTGCCGACCATGGATCCGTCGTTCTACGATCATCGCCTGGCGGGCGAAGGCTATCCGTTCGACAACCTGCAGATCTCCGCGGCCCGTCCGGGTACGCCGCTGTACGTGCTGGGCAGCAGCGTCGACGGCGCGTGGCGCTACGTGCAGACGCCCGACGTACAGGGCTGGGTGCGCAGCGACGGCGTCGGCCTGACCGACGCCACGTTCGTCGACAGGTGGCGCGCCGCCACCGCGAAATCGCTGGGCGCGGTGACGGTGGCCTCGGCGCCGATACGCGACAGCCGCGGCGTGTTCCGCTTCGACGCGCCCGCCGGCACGCTGCTGCCGCTTGCCCCGAATGACGCGATGCGGCCCACCGCCCAGGCAAATAGCACAGCGAGCGAAGCAAGTGACGCCGCGGACACGTCGGCCTCCCGCACGCTCCTCGTGCCGGCCCGCGACGTGGACGGCCAGGCGGTCATCCGCACAGCCCAACTGAGCGACGCGCAGATTGCCCCGATGCCGCTCGCCGCCACTCCGCGGCATCTGGCGATGCTGATGAAAACGCTGATCGGGCGGCCGTATGGCTGGGGCAATAGCGGCCTCTACAACGACTGTTCGTCGGAACTGCAAAGCATCTTCGCGGCGTTCGGCGTGTGGCTGCCGCGCCATTCGTCGACGCAGATGAGCGCCGGACGCATGATCGATCTGTCCGCGTCCACGCCGGCGCAACGGCTCGACTATCTTGCCCAGCATGGCGAGCCGTTGCGCACGCTGATTTACATCGGCGGCCATGTGATGCTGTACATCGGCAACACGACTCGCAACGGCATCGCGGTGCCGGTCGTCTATCAGGACGTGTGGGGCTTGCGGCCGGCCGACAATAGCCGACGGGCGGTGATCGGCGGTTCGGTGATCCTGCCGCTGTTCGAACACATTCCGGAGGATGCGAACTTGCAGTCGCTCGCGGCGACCCCGACGTTCCAGATCAGCATCCTCGGCGCGCCGGCCGGCGCAGCGGCAACGCCCGCGGGCCCGTCCGCACCCGCCACGCCGCCGGACGACGACAATCCGGCAGGTTGAGCCTGCGCGGCGAACGCGCGCCGCACGCCGATGGCCGTGTTGACGCTCGTACCCGTGCTCTCTGCAGCCGCACGCCGCAGGCCATGTTCACGCTTATACCCGTGCTCATGACCATCCCGCGCTCACACCCCATCACACCGCACGCCCGTGCTTAAAAAATATTTTTCCCGGAGTGTCGATTCCCAGGCGATTTACTCGTCGTAACGTAGAAGGTCTGGCTCACGCAGCCGGTCTTTCAACTCACGAACCTGTTACTCCAAGGAGTCGCCGTCATGTCCAGCCCCGCTGTGAAACCGATCCCGGACGGGATGCATTCGCTCACGCCGTATCTGATTTGCGCTAACGCAGCAGAAGCCATCACGTTTTACGCCAAGGCGTTCAACGCCGTCGAGCAGTTCCGCCTGCCCGGGCCCGGCGGCAAGGTGATGCACGCCTGCCTGAAGATCGGCGACTCCATGCTGATGCTGACCGACGAGTGGCCCGAGCACAACACGTTCGGCCCGACCGCATTGAAAGGCACGCCGGTGCTGATTCACCACTACGTCGAAGATGTCGACGCCAGTTTCAAGCAGGCTGTCGAGGCAGGCGCGAGCGTCACCATGCCGGTCACCGACATGTTCTGGGGCGACCGTTACGGGCAGTTGAAGGACCCGTTCGGCCACAGCTGGTCGCTTGCCACGCACAAGCGCGATCTGAGTGTGGAGGAGATTCAGCAAGCCATGCAGAGCATGCAAGGCGCGGAGTGCGGCGGCTCGCAATAAGGCGCCGCCCTGCTCCTGGATAGTGAGCAGCGCACGAAGGCTGATGCACGACGAAGCGACGGGCGGCGGATAAAACGCGTCTACCCAACCTTTGAAACGAGCCCGCATGGCGATGGGACCACAGAACCGTGAGCGGTTGATCTTTGATAGGATCGGTCTCGACCCATAAACGGCGGGACAAGAACGGTGCGCGTCAACCATCAGGCGTTTTTCTGCTCGCTGTTTGTCGCGCGCCTTGCGGATCAGGTCTTGCTGTTCCTTGTGCCGCTGGTCGTGTTTCAGACGACACACCAGGTATCGTGGTCGGGACTTGCGTTCTTTATTGAAACGCTGCCGCGTTATCTGGTGTTTCCTTTCTTCGGCGCGTTGTGCGACCGCATATCGCCGTTGAAGCTGATGCGGGTGAGTCAGACTGTGCGGGCGGTGATGTGTTTCGGCGGCGTGTTGGCTTACGTGGTGTTTGGCGGCATTGGCTGGTTGATTGCGCTGTCGGCGTTATGCGGCGTGCTGACGAGCCAGGGGTTTGTCGCGCGCGAGGTGATGCTGCCGCAGATCTTCAGCACGCAGCAATTCCAGCGCGTGCTTGCTTATTCACAGTTGGCGGATCAATTGGGCTTCGTCCTTGGCCCGATGCTGGCTGCGGTGCTGCTCGGCGTGTGGCGGTGGGAGCGGGTGGTCGGCGCAACTGGCGTGCTGTTTCTGCTCGCCGACGCGGCGCTCCTGCTGTGGCAGCGCACCAGTGGTTTCCGCGCAAACGATCCGCCTTCTGCACCGGTTCACTGGACGATGCCGTTGCGGATTGCGCTGCGCCACGTACTGGTTTTACCGGGCCTAAAAAAAGTCGTGTTGCTCGCCGCCGCTGAGAACCTTGTGATTGGCGTGACGCTTGCGACATCGGCCGCGATGGTGACGGGTCTTCACGCGCAATCGAGCCGCTACTATGCTGGCTTGCAAACCGCTGGTGCCGTGGCCACGGTTCTGATTCTTTTGTCGATTGCGCGAAACGCGTGGCCGGCGCAGACCCTTGGCCGGGTCGCATTCGTCTCGATCTGCGTGGGCGGCGTGATTGCTGGAGCGAGCGCGGCGCCTTGGGGCTATGCGCTTGGCTTTCTGTTGATTGTCGGCTTCGACAAGATGTTCAACGTGTACATTCGCAGTGCACGGCAAAAAATCGTTCCGCCGGAGGACTACGGCAAGACGACGGGCGTCATCATTCTGTTGAACAACATGACGCAACCGCTCGCCGGTTTGCTGGTCGGCATATTCTCGGGACGAGCCCAAACCGGCGTACTGATCGTGACGCTCTCGGCGACGATGGCCTGCATTGGCGCAGCGGTATCGATCGCAGCGACGCTATCGCGACGCAAGCGAGCGCTGGCGCTTGGGAAATGACAAAGCGCGCGCCCCAACCCGCCCTGACTCTTCGGCGCGCGCAGCGCCGCCGGAAGAATGACGGCTGTGTCACTAACGCGGAGTGTGCGAAAACCCAGATTCCAGATGCACCACTACCGCGACTGTGCGAGGGTCCCGCTTATGAGCTGGCGGTGTGAGCCGCTTTCTTTGCTTACTTTCTTTGCGGCGGCAAAGAAAGTAAGTGCCGCCCCGCACAGGGGCAACACTAATAGACCAATAAGAAAACAAGGAAAGGCCAAAACCCCAGGCAAACAAACCAAAACACAAAAAACAGACCCATGCGCCGAAGGCCAACCCCCTCTTACACAGCCTCACAAACAACATCAAACTTCATCAACTGCGTAGCCCCAAACGCATTACTAATAGCGACATCAGCAGCATCCCGCCCCCGGGCCATCAAAACCCGCCCCGTCCGGGGCACATTATTCCTCGGATCGAAGATCTGCCAACACCCCCCCACATAAGCCTCAAACCACGCAGCAAAATCCATCGTCGCATACGGCGGCGGCGTCCCAACATCACTGATATACCCCGTGCAATACCGCGCCGGTATATTCATCGCGCGGCACAACGTCACAGCCAGATGCGCGAAATCCCGGCACACGCCCTTCCTCTCCTGCCACGCCTGCCAGGCGGTCTTCGTCGGTCGCGCGAAATCATATCCAAACACAATATGCTCATGCACATAATCACAAATCGCATCCACCCGCCCGCGCCCGAGCGGCATTTTCCCAAACGTCTGCCACGCGAATTCGGATAACAAATCCGTTTCGCAATAACGGCTACCCAGCAGAAACACCAACGAATCGTCAGGCAACGCCTCAACCGCATGTTGCTCGGTAAACGGTGGCCGCCTCTCCGGCTCGGACGACACCTCGAGCACGGCGCTTGTCGACAGCGCAATCAGCCCCTGCGGCGCCACGATCCGACTGCACAAATTACCGAAACCATCGCGATACTGCCTGATCGGCACCGGCGGATCGACTGCCAGTAAATCCGGATGCAGCACTTCCTTCGCGTGCGAATAGTGCGTGTTCAACATCAACATCATCGGCGTCGGTTGCACGCACTCATAGACCAGCTCGTAGCCAACGCGCAATTTCATCGCGACACCCTCTTCCAGTTGAAACGTTCAATTGACGCGCCCGGTAAGCAACCCGAGTCGACGCCCCCAGCTAACACGTTCGATTTGCACCAGAATCATCCACCTGGCCCGCGCCGTCACGGCTCCTCGGTCACGCTCACATCGACCTGCAGACCGCGAAACGAATGCGGCGCGCCATGCCATGTGCCCCACAACGGCAACGCCTGGTAGTAGTTCCACGCCACCGCGACCCGAATCAGATGACGATTGCCGACAATGCTATTGGTCGGATCGAAATCAACCCAGCCGGCGCCAGGCAAATAGATTTGCAACCATGCGTGCGTCGCGCCGCCGCCCTGCGTGGCGTCGTGCTCCGGCACGAACAGGTAACCGCTCACAAAGCGCGCCGCGAGGCCAAGAGAACGCACGGCGTCCATCATCAGCACCGCAAAATCCCGGCAACTGCCGCTGCGGTTGCGCAAGGTGTCGCCGGGACGGTGCACGCCCTTTTCCGTGCGGCGCACATAGAAAAACGAGCTCTTGATCTCGAGCGTCATCGCGCGCAGGAGCGCCATCGTCCCGCCTGTGCCGTTCTTGCCACTGCCGCCGCCCGGCACAGGGACGAAGCGGCGCGCCCACTCGTCCACGTCGCTGTCGGGATACTGGCGGCTGCGCGCGTTCACGAGGTCGGATGCTTCCTCGTTGGTGTACGCGAACGGCCAGTTCACCGCGCAGGGTTCGAGCGCGTAGTCGGGCAACGGCGTTTCGACATGTTCGAGTGTCACTTCGCTATCGAAGCGCAATTCGCTCGCCTTGCCCACGAAACTCGCGACCGCCACCGAGTTGTCGAACACGTCGTGCAGCCAGTGCAGCCGCGAGGGCGTCGGCGTAATCACCAACTGATTCGTGACGAGGCGCAAATCGTGACTGGCGCGCGGGCGGAACATCATCCGGTGTTCGCCGAACCGCACGGGTTCCGAGTAACGGTAGACGCTGACGTGACGCACCGTGAAACGCTGGGGCTCAGTCATCTGACAGGCCGATGGATGCAACTGGGTTCGTCCTGAGCATTACGTTCACGCTGGTAAAACCGCTGCCGCGGCAGGCGCTGAACGCCCGGCACGGTTTGATCCTGAATGAGCCACGGCCAGGAGTCGGCGTGGTGGAGTGCGCTCAACGAGCAGCTTTTGCTTTGAGCATACACCCGCCATATTGGTTGAAATCACTCATTTGGCAACGGCGCCGCGTACGTCGAGGTTATCAACAGATTCTGTTGACAAGGCTGTGGACAAGTCAACCCTGTGATAAATGACCCCGCTGCCGAAGGCTTTCCGGGCGGCGTGTGGGGGAATTTCTTTCCGCTTACGCCCGCAAACATCCATTCCCCAACGCGTCCCTACACGCTGCGGACCGACCAGGTTTCCGATAAGTTCGGCGCAAGCACGATGAACACCCAAAGCGTCGACGTCTCAGATGACGCATTCACGCTTTCGGTTCTGTGAAAATGCCACCTCATCCCTCCAGGCTCGAAATGAGACGACACCCGCACGTTCCGCGATGCCCCTGACGTGCGAGCGAATGGCCCTCATCGGCCATGTCGTGATCGCCCTCCATGATGACGTTCGGCTGCACCTCGGGATGCAGCGGGCATTCAATCAGGTCACCCTTGCGGGCAAGCGGAATGCCGTCATAGTCCGCTGTTTTGGAGGCAGTGATGACCTTGCCGCCGTGGTCGGTGGCGTCGCCGAGGCGGATAAGACCGATCATGACTTGTCCTCCATGTACCAGGAAACCTGATTGCTGCTCGCGTCGCGTTCCGGCCCGGGCATCGGTTCGCCTGCTCTCACGAATCGGTCGTGTTCAGAAAGTGACTGAACCAGTCACCACTGCGCGGGCACGGCTGAGCCGGCATGGCCCGCAGCATCTGTTTCGGCTCGGGCGGCCCGCCATCTGTGCCCGTATCGGAATTGGCGCGATACCAGTTCACCAGGTCTTTGGGATAAACGAGGTGGTCGCGATAGCTGGTGTCGTCAATGTCGAACAGGACCGTCACCAGCGCAGCCTCAAAGCACCAGTAGCCGAAGTAGCCGAAGCCATTCCCGGTATGCATTCCGTGCCAGTAACATGACTTCATGCGCTTGTACCAGTTCTCGACGAATTCCTTGACAAGCGCAGGGCGTTCTTCGGGAGCATAGAGCGTAGCGCGAGCCAGTGACCGGTACACCGCGACATGCAGCGCCACCCGCTCACTCTCGATGTGAAAACCGGTCAGCGCCTGCACAACATTTTCAAATAGAATATCGCGCCCACGGTTGAACTCGCGGGTACGGTTGACCCACTCCATGACTTTCGGAATGAACTCGGCGTGCCTCGACAGCTTGCACAAGGCGAGCAGCCAGAACACATACACGTAAGCTTCAAGTTGCGTAATTTCCAGTGTGTCGGCAACTGCCCTCGGCGGGGTTTCTGATCGGGGCGAAATCTCGTTCTGGATGTAGGTGTCGAAGTCGCGGATGACCTGCGGCAGCGCTTCTCTAAGCTCTTCTATTGGGCGGCCTGCCGTGTATTGCAGGATGAGATCTTTGAGTCCATCAGAGGCGATCCTCCAACGAAAGCTCTTTTGGGCATCTGTCACCAGCTCTTCAGTCAAAAGTATTGACCTTGCCCGGCTAACTGATTCTTTTAGATATG
>NZ_JAXDPY010000157.1:0-23693 GCF_034668105.1 Paraburkholderia sp.
GAACAAAAATTGCTGAATTCGACAGAATACGCCACCAATTTTCGGCGAACAGGAGACTTAGAGCAATGAGCGCGCCGCCTACTGCCGCAGTCCACGAGAAAAACGCCGCCGTCATCGAAACCAACCTGCCCTCGCGGCTCGATCGCTTGCCGTGGGGGCGCTTTCATTCGCAGATCGTCGTCGCGCTGGGCATAACATGGCTGCTCGACGGTCTTGAAGTGACGCTGGCGGGCGCGGTCGCCAGTGCGTTGAAGTCTAGTCCATCGTTGCGCTTTACCAACGCCGACGTGGGCCTCGCCGGCAGCGCTTACATCGCCGGCGCCGTGCTCGGCGCGCTCGGCTTCGGCTGGCTGACCGACCGGCTCGGCCGTCGCAAGCTGTTCTTCATCACGCTCGCGTTGTATCTGGCCGCCACCGCGGCGACCGCTTTCTCGTGGAATCTCGCCAGTTTCCTGCTGTTTCGCTTTCTCACCGGCGCAGGCATCGGCGGCGAATATACGGCGATCAATTCGACCATTCAGGAGTTCACGCCCGCGCGGGTGCGCGGCTGGACCGATCTCGGCATCAACGGCACCTTCTGGGTCGGCGCGGGACTCGGCGCGGCGGGCTCGCTGATCTTGCTCGATCCGAATCTGCTGCCGAGCGACTGGGGCTGGCGCGCCTGTTTCTTCATCGGCGCGGTGCTGGCGCTGGCGATTCTGCCGATGCGCATCTGGGTGCCCGAAAGTCCGCGCTGGCTGCTCACGCACGGCGACGAACGCGACGCGCGCTCGATCGTCGAGGGCATCGAAACGCGCTTTCGCAATGAAGGCCACGCACTGGCGGACGACGACCTCACGCGCCTAAGACTCCGGGCTCGCGGCCACACGCCACTGCGCGAAGTGTTTCACACGCTGTTCAACGTGCACCGACGGCGCGCGCTGGTCGGCCTGTCCTTGATGACCGCGCAGGCGTTCTTCTACAACGCGATCTTCTTTACCTACGCGCTGGTGCTGACCGATTTCTATCACGTGCCGGGCGACCACATCGGCTGGTATCTGCTGCCGTTCGCGCTCGGCAATTTCCTGGGACCGCTGCTGCTCGGCCGGCTCTTCGATGTCATCGGGCGACGCAAGATGATCGCGGCGACTTACGCGCTGTCCGGCATTCTGCTGACGCTGAGCGGCTACCTGTTCGAGCAGCAGATGCTGACCGTGGTGACCCAGACGCTTGCGTGGATGGTGGTTTTCTTTTTCGCGTCGGCGGCAGCCAGTTCGGCCTATCTGACGGTCAGCGAATCGTTTCCGCTGGAAATCCGCGCGTTGGCGATCGCGGTGTTCTACGCGTTCGGCACGGCGCTGGGCGGCATTGTCGGTCCGGCGTTTTTTGGCCGGCTGATCGATACGCATCAGCGCAGCGAAGTGTTTTTCGGCTATCTGGTCGGCTCGGGGCTGATGATCGCCGCGGCTGTGATCGCCGCGATCTGGGGCGTGGATGCGGAGCGTAAATCGCTTGAGAATGTCGCCGCGCCGCTTTCGAGCGTCGCGGACGGTGCGCAATGAACTCCGACGCACGTTGAGTCCTACGGACGGCAGAGGACGAGTCAGGCGCATCGAAGCGGCAAAGCGCCGGGAATGACCCCGTGCTTCGGACGCCAAAGGTCGCGCAGAATAAAAAACGCGCGGTCAGCGCCGCGCGTTCCTATCACCGAAGGACGAAAGCCCCTCAGAACACCTTCTTCCAGCCACCGCCGTAAGCAATGTCGGCCAACGGCAAACGCTGACGCACCGATTTTTCGCGCTCGCGCAGCACCGGGTCGAGCTTGTCGACGTCGCCGTAGTGACCGAGCGCAATCATGGCGATCACGTCGACGTCGTTCGGCAGTTTGAACGTGGTGCGGAACGCGTTCGGATCGAAGCCGCTCATCTGATGCGCGGCGAGACCGAGCGCATGTGCCTGCAGCACCAGCGCCATCGCCGCGGCACCCGCATCGTAGGGCGCGCAACGGTTCACTTCGCCCTTGTTGGTGAGCGTATGCGTGGTGACCGCGATCAGCACCGGCGCCGGCGCATTCCAGCCCTGATTGAACGGCACCAGCGTGGCGAAGGCCTGCTTGAAAGCGACTTCATCGGCACTGCGGTCGAACACGAGAAAACGCCACGGTTGCGCGTTATACGAAGACGGCGCCCAGCGTGCCGCTTCGAGCACCGCATGCAGATTCTCGCGGCTCACCGGCTCGCTCGAATAGGCGCGCGGGCTCCAGCGACCTGCAATCAGCTCGTGAATGGCAACTGCGGTGGGGGCGGGTTTGTTGGTCATGCGCTTCTCTCGGTCGAAATTCATGATCGACGGGCGGCTGCCCGGGGTCTCATAGCATAACCGGGCTGAGTCGCTAGCGCTCCAACAAGTGCGAGTTAGTTTTCGCGTCGGCTGCAATGGCCAACGGCCTCGAATGAGGCCGTTTGCGCTGGTTCACCGCGTCCAGCGGCGCAGCTTCACGCCGTTTGTGGCTCCGGCACTTTGGCCGGCCGGTTGATCCGCAGCACGATTACGGCGGCAACCAGACACAGCCCGCCAGAAATCATCGACGCCACCGTGTATGTGCCGAGGCTCGCGCGCAGCATGCCCGCGCCAAGCGCCGCGAAAGCCGCGCCGAGCTGGTGGCCCGCAACCACCCAGCCGAACACGACCGGCGCGGCTTCCTTGCCGTAGACATCGGTGGCAAGACGCACAGTGGGCGGCACGGTGGCAATCCAGTCGAGGCCGTAGAAGACCGCGAACAACGGCAGCCCAAAGAAATCGATGCCGAAAGCGTGCGGCAGATACATCAACGACAATCCGCGCAGCCCGTAGTACCAGAACAGCAGCACGCGGCTATTGAAGCGGTCCGACAGCCAGCCCGACAACGTCGTGCCGAACAGATCGAAGATGCCCATTGCGGCGAGCAAGGAAGCGCCCTGCACTTCGGTCATGCCGTAGTCGCCGCACATGGCGATCAGGTGCGTGCCGACGTAACCGTTGGTGCTCGCCCCACAAATAAAGAAGCTGAAGAACAGCAGCCAGAAGTCACGCGTCTTGCTCGCCATCGCGAGCGTGCCGAAGGCGATGGCCAGCGGATTCTGCTTCGTCACCGTGGCAGAGATCGCCGCGTCCGCCGGTTCGCCGAACGGACGCAGTTTCATATCCGCGGGCCGCTCCGGCAACAGAAACGCGACCAGCGGCAACACGACCGCCGCCGCGCCCGCGACGACCCACACCACCTGGCGCCAGCCGTAATGTTCGGCGATGGCCGCAAGCATCGGCAGGAATACCAATTGGCCGGTCGCGGAACTGGCGGTGAGAATCCCCATCACCAGGCCGCGATGCGTGGTGAACCAGCGCGTCACCACGGTTGCCGACAACGACAACGCCGCCACCCCGGTCGAGCCTCCAACCATCACGCCCCAGATCAGAACCATCTGCCACGGATGCGTCATCAGCGACGACAACGCCACGCCCGCCGCCATCGTGCCGAGCGCGACCAGCAAGGTAGGACGCACGCCAAAGCGCTGCATTGCCGCGGCCGCGAATGGCCCCATCAGGCCGTAGAGCGCAATGTTCACGGAGATCGCGAGCGAAATCGTCGCGCGGCTCCAGCCGAATTGATGCTCCAGCGGCACCATCATCACGCTCGGCGTGGCGCGTGTGCCGGCCGCCGCCAGCAGCACCAGAAACACCACAGCGACGGTCAACCAGCCATAGTGGAATCGCCCGCCAATCAGTCTCGCTGCCCAGTTCATCGGTTCTCCAGTCGACGCGTGGCCGCAGGCCGCGCCGCTCGCATTATTACGACTTCAGTAAAGAACTTGTGACAGATCTGTCACAATGAGTGTTGCGATATTAGTTACTGCTCGGTAACATGTCAAGGCGTCAATTCTATTCAGGTGGCATTCTATGTCCGTCAGTCAACCTCCCAAGCTAGCGGGTGTGCGGCGCGTGCGCGGCGCGCAGACCGCCGGCCCGCAAGCGCAGCAGCATCTGTTACGCGCTGCGGACGAGCTGTTTTACCGCGAGGGTGTGCGGGCGGTCGGCGTCGACGCGGTGGTGGAGCGGGCGGGCGTGAACAAGATGAGCTTGTACCGTCAGTTTTCGTCGAAGGACGAATTGGTGATGGCGTATCTGGAGCGCAAGGACGAGCAGTTCTTCGGCTACGTGGAGAAAAGTTTCGCGAAACATCCGGGCGAGCCCGCGAAGCAGCTTCAGCAATATTTCGACGACCTGGCAGTGCGTGCTTCGATCGACGACTACCGCGGCTGTCCTTTCGTGAATGTCGCAGTGGAGTTTCCCGACGCGGCGCACCCCGCGCGGCAATTCGTGTTTCGCAACAAGGAGCGGCTGATGGCGCGGCTTCTGGAATTGGCAACCGCCGCAGGCGCGAACGATCCGGCTGCGTTGGCCGATGCGCTGGGTTTGATGATCGAAGGCGTGTACGCGGCGAGCCAGACCTATGGCCCGGGCCGCGGGCCGATTCTGGCCGCTCCGAAGGTCGCGGCGCAGTTGATCGCCGCGGCGTGCGGCGGGACGCAAGCGGGTTGAGGTTCTCGCCGCCGGTCGCGGCAGAGCACGGAACGGTGCCGCGGCGCCGGTCAGCGCCATTAGAATGGCAGTTTCCCCTTTCGCCGCTTGCTTGCCATGCCGTTGCCTGCCGACTCTCACGACGCCGTTATCGCCGCCACCCGTCATTGGCTGACAGAGGCCGTGATCGGGCTCAACTTATGTCCTTTTGCCAAGGCTGTACACGTGAAAGGGCAGATTCGCTATGCCGTTAGCGACGCCGTGGACATGGAAGGCGTTTTAACCGATCTCGAAACAGAGATTAAAGCGTTCGTCGCGGAAAGCCCTGAAACGGTGGATACTACGCTTCTGGTTTTACCGCAGGCGCTCGGCGATTTTCTCGACTATAACGATTGCCTGTTTTTTGCCGATCGGCTTATCAAGCAGCTTCGGCTGGAAGGCATTATCCAGATCGCCAGTTTTCATCCGCATTATCAGTTTGAAGGCAGTGAGCCTGACGATATCGAGAATTATACAAATCGGGCGCCCTATCCGATTTTGCATTTACTGCGCGAGGAAAGTATTGAACGGGCGGTTCAGGCTTTTCCCGACGCGGAGGATATTTACGGGCGGAATCAGGAGACCCTTCGGCGTATCGGCCTTAAAGGCTGGAATGATTTAATGAAAATGTAGTTCGCGCGGTAGTGGCGACAAAACCACCACCACCGCAGGTTAGATCAGGCGGGGACAAAGAACCTTTCTTTCAGCTCCTCGATCCCGAGCGTCTCCATCACTTCATTCAGCCGCTCGGCCGGCCGCCGTCTCGGCAGATCCTTGAACTGGGCAATAATCAGTTCGTTCTTCATCGAGTGTTCCCACCCGACCAGCTCGGTCACACTCACCTGATATCCATGTGCTTCCAGCTGCAAGCAGCGCAACACGTTAGTAATCTGACTGCCGAATTCCCGGGTATGCAGCGGATGCCGCCAGATCTCAGTCAACGCATTGCCGAGCGATTTACCCTTGTTCTGCCGTAAAACCCCGGCCACTTCGGCCTGGCAACACGGCACGACCACGATGTACTTCGCCCGCTTTTCCAGCGCAAACCGGAGCGCGTCGTCAGTCGCGGTATTGCACGCATGCAATGCCGTCACGATATCGATCTGAGCCGGCAAACTCGCCGACGTAATCGATTCCGCCACCGACAAATTCAGAAACGACATCCCCTTGAAGCCCAGCCTGCTAGCCAGCTCCTCGGATTTCGTCACGAGATCCTCGCGCGTTTCAATGCCGTAAATGTGCGACGCCCCACCAGCGGCGTCCTGAAACTCCTTGAAGAAAAGGTCATACAGGATAAAACCCAGGTATGACTTGCCCGCGCCATGATCGACAAGCGTCACCGCGCCCTGTTGGTCCTTGAGCTCTTTCAGCAGAGGCTCGATGAACTGGAACAGGTGATAGACCTGCTTCAGCTTGCGGCGGCTGTCCTGGTTCATCTTGCCGTCGCGCGTCAGGATATGAAGCTCCTTGAGTAGCTCGACGGACTGGTTCGGACGGATTTCGTGGGTTTTGCTGGACATCGTGGCGACCGGAGACCGCCATCGATTGCAACGCGAACGTGCGACAGATGACGGAAAAAAGGAAAAGTTGCTGCCAGTTTACCCAAAGCGCAGCCCGCTCACCTGAGGAGCCGTGTCGACCCAGTAAGAAATGCCGCAACCTGGAACACTTCCTGCTCGAAAAGAGCAGTACCCGGGACAGTTCCGACGTGGATTCAGGCGCATCTTGCGGGCCGGTTCACCCGATGGCGCAAGCCGTGTCACGCATAACAACAGGCTACCGGCCGTGGCATCGATCACGCGAACCGAATGCATGTGGGGAGGACGGTCCCGGAACACGGACCGAACGTTACGTAACCAGCAGCGCGCCGCGATTGCAAACCGGCACGCGCTGGAAAATAGAAGAGGCAGCAAATGGATATCGTACCCAGCGGCAACGTCGAACAGAAATTTCAGGAAATGCTGGCGAAGCTCACCGCCACGCCGGCGTGGTCCGAAAAGCAGCAGCTCGAACTGGAGATGGCGCGCGATATTTCCACCGAAATGCTACGGCTCGCCGAAGTCATGCGAGATGGCAGCGTCGATATGGAAACGTGCCTGACGATGCTCAAGTACGCGAAAGTGCTCGACTTCGTGATGACGACGCTCGCTTCGCGTCGCGACATCAAACCGCAAACGCTGCGCGTCATTTTCAAGCTGGCCGGCCTGAAGGTGGATGAGGCTTACCCCGGCTAGGGCGCTTAGGTCGGACGCTTGGGCAGGCCCCTCAGGCAGCACGTTCAGGCAACGCCGCGACCCGCGGCCGCGGCACGCCGCCGCGCGCGCTGTTCGCCAACTCCTGAGCGATCAGGCGCAGGTGAGATACCCTGATCAGGTGCCGGACCTGGCGAACTCCAGCAAAGGACGACGAATCACGCGCGCGGCGCCTCGATCGGCGGCGTGCCCTGATGAAACAGCGTCTTGAGCTGCGAACGCAGTTCCGGCGAGTCCGTATGCTTGTGAACCGTCACTGCGTGCTGCACGGCCGCGTCGAGCAATTCGCTCTCGCTGTCGGCGGATAGGGCAACGGTGCAATGTGTCTCGCTCGGGAACTCGCGACAGTCGATGTATTGGCGAGTCATGGCAATCTCCTTCATCCAGCGTTGAATCAAACATCCAGACAGACAACAGGCGCGCCGACCACTTCGCCCGCCGCGACGCGACAGCTTTCAGGACGTGGGGCGGACTCAAAACGGCAGGTTGGTTTGAGGTGGCGAAGACGCGAACCGCGTCCGGTGGAAGGTGTTTGAAAAGTATAGTTTGCGGCCTGAGATTGCAAAGAAGCGCGCGCAAACAGGGCGGGTGCGAAAGCGCCCTAACCCAGCGTTTTTCAGCCTGCTAATCCGACATGCGCCGACGGTTTGCCCCGTGCCGCCCGTGGTGTGAAAATAGCGCCCTTCGCCGCCCGGTCGTCAGATCAGGCACGCGCCCATCTCCGCCCATCCGCAGGACCGCATGTCATCCTCTTTCGATTCCGCCCGTGTCGCCGTGATAGGCGGAGGTCCCGCCGGCTTGATGGCCGCTGAGGCGCTTGCCCGGCGAGGCATACAAGTCGACGTTCATGACGCGATGCCGTCGGTTGGCCGCAAGTTCCTGATGGCGGGCAAAGGCGGGATGAACATCACGCATTCGGAACCGCTCGAGCCGTTTCTTGGTCGCTACGGTGCCCGCCGCGAACAGATCGCGCCACTACTCGAGACGTTCGGTCCCGACGCCCTGCGAGCCTGGTTGCAGGGGCTTGGCGTCGAAACCTTTGTCGGCAGTTCGGGGCGCGTTTTCCCGACCGATATGAAAGCGGCGCCGATGTTGCGTGCATGGTTGCATCGGTTGCGGGAAGCCGGCGTGCACTTTCACATGCGCCACAAGTGGACCGGCTGGAATCACGATAGCGGTGCGGATCACGCCGCTGCCCACGAGCTGCGCTTCGAAACACCTGGCGGCGAGCAAATCGTGACTTACGATGCCGTGGTGTTTGCCCTCGGCGGTGCAAGCTGGCCACGACTCGGATCCGACGCCGCCTGGGTGCCGCTGCTGAGCGCACGCGAGGTGCCGGTGACCCCGTTGCGACCCGCGAACTGCGGCTTCGACGCAGACTGGAGCCCCTATCTGCGCGAGCGTTTCGCCGGCCAGCCGGTGAAATCGGTGGCCATCACGCTTACCGACGTGGACAATAAAGTCCACAATCGACAAGGTGAAATACTTCTGACCGAAACGGGCCTCGAAGGGAGCCTGATTTACGCATTGTCGGCCACTATCCGGGAGCGAATTCTGGCCGACGGCGACGTCACGATCACGCTGGACATGGCGCCAGGCTTGACTTTGGAGCGCTTGGTAGCGGAAGTGACGCGACCGCGGGGCTCGCGCTCGATGTCGACTCACCTGCACGGCAGAATCGGCATTAGCGGCGTCAAACTGGCTTTGTTACACGAGATCCTGTCGAAGGAAGCTTTCGCCGATGCGAATGGTCTCGCGCACGCGATCAAGGCGCTACCGGTGCGGCTCACGCGGGCCCGACCTATTGCGGAAGCGATCAGCACCGCTGGCGGCGTGCCTTTCGAAGCGCTCGATGAGCATCTGATGATCAAGTGTTTGCCCGGCGCATTCTGCGCGGGCGAAATGCTCGACTGGGAAGCGCCGACCGGCGGTTATCTGCTCACGGCCTGCTTTGCCAGCGGGCTCGTGGCCGGACGCGGCGCATTGGCATATCTCGAGGCGCGCGGTTTGCCGGTTTGACAGGCCGCGCGTCAGTACTGCGTCGTCGCACCTTGCCGCACCGTGCGGCACGTTATCCCCCTAGCGTGCCTTCAGACGCCAGAGCGACGTCAACTCGGCCGCACGCGCCGTGTGCAGGGCATCGGTTTCATCGGTCGATTTCGGATGCCGCGGACGGATATCCTCGCGACCGACCACGGTCAAACCCGCCGTTTCAATGGCAGTAAGCAGCCAGTCGCGGGTGCGCAAGCCGAGATGCTCGGCGAAATCCGACATAATCAGCCAACCTTCTCCGCCCGGGGACAAATGCTCCGCCAGACCGCCCAGAAAACCGAGCAACATGCGGCTTTCCGAGTCGTAGATCGCGTACTCAATCGGCGACGCAGGTCGGGCCGGCACCCACGGCGGATTGCAAACCACCAGCGGTGCACGGCCTTCCGGAAACAGATCGGCTTGCACGACTTCGACTTGTTGATCGTAGCCAAGACGCGTGAGGTTTTCGCGCGCACAGGCAAGCGCCCGCGGATCCTGGTCGGTCGCGATGATTTTCTTCACGCCGCGTTTAGCCAGCACCGCAGCCAGCACGCCCGTACCCGTGCCGATATCGAACGCCTTGTTCAATGACGGCAGCGGTGTGCGCGCAACCAGGTCCACATACTCGCCGCGCACCGGCGAAAACACGCCGTAGTGCGGATGAACGCGGTCCCCGAGCGCGGGGATTTCCACGCCCTTCTTGCGCCACTCGTGCGCACCAATCAGCCCGAGCAGTTCACGCAGCGACACGACCGAGGGTTCATCGGTAGACGGCCCGTAGGTTTCGATGCACGCCTGCTGTACTTCAGGCGCGCGGCGAAGCGGGATGCCATAAGTGGCGTCCAGCGGAATCAGAATCATGCCAAGCGTACGGGCACGCTGCGACTGCGCCTGCCGATGCAGATTGAACGCGTCGATCGGCGTTTCGCCCTGCTTGCGCGGTTTGCGTTCCAGTCGGCGCGTAACCGCCTGCAGCAACTGACGGGCGTTCTGGAAGTCGCCGTTCCACAACAGCGCCGTGCCTTCGCAGGCGAGACGGTAGGCCGAGTCGGCGGTGGTGCGGTCATCCGCCACGACGACGCGCTTGGGCGGCGGCACCGCGGCTTCTGAGCGCCAACGCGCGCTGCGGGGGCCGTCGGCTTCGGGCCAGGTGATGGTTGCGGGGCTGGTCATGGTGAGGTGGGGTCTGTGTTGCGGGAGTGACGCGGTGAAACGTCGCGTCTTCGGGGGCGTTGCCCGCCGGAGTGACTGATCGTGATGCCGACTGACGCCCGAATAGTACCTCTCCCAGTCGGGTTCGCGGCGCGGTATCTGGTGACGGCTCCCGGGACGCGAATGCCGCCATCGCCTTTGCTGCTGCCTATTTGGCCAAATCGTAGACTAAAATGTCCACAATCGACAAGGTGAATGAGATCGGAGAAAATGCGCTGTTTTTCGCCTCACTCGCCGCTTCGGTGGCAAGCCATAGCGTCTGCCGGCAATAGGCAACGACCGCCGAATCATTCACGACCCAATAAAAAACGGGTTTCTGAAATTCTTCAGAAACCCGTTTTCGTACTACTGGTGCCGGCTGCAGGACTCGAACCCGCCACCTCATGATTACAAGTCAAGCGCTCTACCTGATGAGCTAAGCCGGCATGAGGCCGTGATTCTACTTCATTTCACGATCTTGAGGCGAGCCCTTCCGCCACCTTTTGACCCGTCGTCGTCAGGCTGCGGGCCGTTGGTCGCGGTTTCTGCTTTGGCGGCAGCCGCATCGGCGGCAGTCGACGACGATTCGACCGCGCGCGGCGCCGTAGCGCGCGGTGCGGCCGGCGCCTCGGTCTCGTCCGCCAGTTCCGCGTCGGCGCCTGAATCCTGCGCTTCGCCGCCCGCCGACTCGACCGGGAACGCCATGCCCTGCCCATTTTCGCGCGCGTAGATCGCGAGAATATTGGCGATCGGCACCTCGATCTTGTGCGACTTGCCGGAGAAGCGCGCGCTGAACTCGATCCATTCATTGCCCATCTGCAACTGGCTGGTCGCCTCGAAGCTGATGTTCAACACGATCTCGTTATCGCGCACGAACTGACGCGGCACGCGCGTCTGATTGTCGACCCGGACCGCAATATGCGGCGTATAGCCGTTATCCGTGCACCACTCGTACAGCGCGCGCAGCAGATAAGGCTTGGTGGAAATCTCTTGCATCAACAGTCCTCTTACCGGGTTGGGGCGCGCACGGAAAACGATCGAGACGCGCGGCGCCCTCACCCCAAAGCCAAACTCAACGACGCATCACCTTTTCCGAAGGCGTCAGCGCTTCGATATAAGCCGGGCGGCTGAAAATGCGCTCGGCGTACTTCATCAGCGGCGCCGCGTTCTTCGACAGTTCGATGCCGTAGTGATCCAGACGCCACAGCAACGGCGCGATCGCGACGTCCAGCATCGAGAACTCTTCACCGAGCATGTACTTGTTTTTCAGGAAGATCGGCGCGAGCTGTGTCAGACGATCGCGGATCGCGAGACGTGCCTTTTCGTGGTTCTTTTCGGCAGCCTTGCCCTTTTCGTTTTCGAGCGTGCCGACGTGAACGAACAGTTCCTTTTCGAAGTTGAGCAGGAACAGACGGGCGCGGGCGCGCTGCACCGGATCGGCCGGCATCAGTTGCGGATGCGGGAAGCGCTCGTCGATATACTCGTTGATGATGTTCGATTCGTACAGAATCAGGTCCCGTTCGACGAGAATCGGCACTTGACCGTACGGATTCATCACAGCGATGTCTTCCGGCTTGTTAAACAGGTCGACGTCGCGGATCTCGAAGTCCATGCCCTTTTCGAACAACACCAGCCGGCAGCGCTGGGAGAACGGGCAAGTTGTGCCGGAATACAGAACCAACATGTTTACGTTTCCACACAAAGCTGAAAGGCCAGCGCGCGGAAAAACCGTTCAACAGGTTTTTCCTGGCGCCGGCCCCACGCCGGTGACAGCGTGATTATTTGATATGTTTCCAGTACGCAGCGTTCAATCGCCAGGCGAAAAAGCTCAGGACGCCGAGGAACATCAGTACCCACACGCCAAGCTGTTTGCGGGTTTTCTGCGTCGGTTCGGACATCCATGACAGGTACGACACAAGGTCGGCCACAGTAGAATCATAATCTACCGGCGACATTGTCCCCGGCGTGACCTGTTGGAAGCCGACAAATTTGTGCACCGTTTCGCCTGTTTTTTCGTCGACAGCGTCGCCGAACTTCGCGGTACGTTGCCCCTGAAGCTGCCACAGCACGTGAGGCATGCTCACGTTCTCATACACCAGATTGTTCCAGCCGGTCGGCCGCGTATCGTCGCGATAGAAGCTGCGCAGATACGTGTACAGCCAGTCCTTGCCGCGCGCCCGTGCCTCGACCGACAAATCCGGCGGAGTCGCGCCGAACCACGCTTTCGCGTCGTCCGGGCGCATTGCCACGGTCATGGTGTTGCCGACTTTATCCGTGGTGAACAGCAGGTTCGCCTGGATTTCGTTCGGCTTAATGCCAAGGTCAGTCAGCCGGTTGTAGCGCATCAGGTTCGCGCTGTGACAATTCAGGCAATAGTTTACAAATATTTGCGCGCCGTGCTGCAAGGAAGCAAAATTCTCCGCGTTATCGGGCGCGCGGTCGAGAGGGAAATTCTCGTCCGCGTGCGCCGGGCCGGCCAGCACCGCGAACAGTGTCGCGCCGATTAGCGCGCACGTCGAAAGCAGTTTTTTCATTTCGTGTTCTCCTGGCTCGCGATTAGTGGGGCTTGAACCGCACCCGCTCGGGCGGCTGCTTGAACGTGCCAAGCCGCGTCCAGACCGGCATACCGAGGAAAAACGCGAAGTAGATCAGCGCGCACACCTGCGCAATCAACGTGGAGGCCGGCGACGGCGGTTTGGTGCCGAGGAAGCCCAACGTCAGGAAAGCGAGCACGAAAATCGCGTAGAACACCTTGTGAAAAAACGGTCGGTAACGGATCGACTTCACCGGCGAGCGGTCGAGCCATGGCAGGAAGAACAGCGAGATCACCGCGCCGCCCATCACCACCACGCCCCAAAACTTCGATTCGGTGAACGCCATGGCGAGCACTACCAGCACGGCGAGCACCGGCAAACCGAGCTTCCATTTGCCGCGCGCGCGCACCAGCGCGAACAGGCCGAGCAGCGCGATGATGACCATCAACACGATCTTGAACGGATCGGTAGTGGCGCGCAGCATTGCATAGAAGGCGGTGAAGTACCACACCGGCGCAATTTCCTGCGGCGTTTGAAGCGGATTGGCCGGGATGAAGTTATTCGCTTCGAGGAAATACCCGCCCATCTCCGGCGCGAAAAAGATGATCGCCGCGAAAATGATCAGAAACACCGAGACGCCCATGAAGTCGTGCACGGAGTAGTACGGATGGAACGGAATGCCGTCGAGCGGAATGCCGTCCGGGTCCTTCTTCGCCTTGATCTCGATGCCGTCGGGGTTGTTCGAACCCACTTCATGCAGCGCCACCAGGTGAGCGACCACGAGGCCGATCAGCACCAGCGGAATGGCGATCACGTGAAACGCGAAAAAGCGGTTCAGCGTCACGTCCGAAACAACATAGTCACCGCGAATCCACAGCGACAGATCCGGCCCGATGAACGGAATCGCCGAAAACAGGTTCACGATGACCTGCGCGCCCCAGAACGACATCTGGCCCCACGGCAGCAGATAGCCGAAAAACGCCTCGGCCATCAGGCACAGGAAGATCGCGCAGCCGAAGATCCACACCAGCTCGCGCGGTTTGCGATACGAGCCGTACAGGAGCCCGCGGAACATATGCAGATACACCACGACGAAGAACATCGACGCGCCGGTGGAGTGCATGTAGCGGATCAGCCAGCCCCATGGCACCTCGCGCATGATGTACTCGACCGACGCGAACGCGAGCGTCGCGTCGGGCTTGTAGTTCATGGTGAGGAAGATGCCGGTGACGATCTGATTGACCAGCACCAGCAACGCGAGCGAACCGAAGAAGTACCAGAAGTTGAAGGTCTTCGGCGCGTAGTACTCGGAAACGTGCTTCTTCCAGGTTGAGGTCAGCGGAAAGCGGCGGTCGATCCAGCCGACCAGCCCGGTCGTCTCTACTTCATGTTCGATCGCCATTACGCTTCTCCTTTCTCGTCCTTGCCGATCACGAGCCCGGTGGCCGACGTGAACATGTAAGGCGGGATGTCGAGGTTCTGCGGCGCAGGTTTGTTCTTGAAGACGCGGCCGGCCATATCATAGGTCGAGCCGTGGCAAGGGCACAGAAAACCGCCTGGCCAGTCGTCTGGAAGATTGGGCTGCGCGCCCTCCTGGAAGCGCGGCGTCGGCGTACAGCCCAGATGGGTGCACACGGCGACGGCGACGAACAGATTCTTGTGGTCGGAGCGTGAACGGAACTCGTTGTTGCAGTACTCCGGCAACGGCATCGAAAAAGGATTTTTGGTGTGGGGATCCGCTACTTCGTTATCGGCTTTCTGGACATCGGCGAGCATCCTGTCGGTGCGGTTGATGATCCAGACGGGTTTGCCGCGCCAGGCGACGGTCTTCATGTCACCAGGCTTGAGATCACTGATATCGACTTCGACCGGGGCACCTGCTGCCTTGGCCTTTTCAGATGGTGCAAACGAACTAACAAAGGGTACGACAGTGGCAACGCCTCCTATGCCACCTGCTACGGTCGTCGCTATCAGCCAGGTACGGCGGCCGCCGTCGACGCGTTCATCTTCCTTGTCTCGCATTACACGCCCCACTTCTGAGTTGGATTTTTCCTTCACGTCGCTTCTACCGCCGCTAGTTTGCGCGAATGGAGTCGGCATTTACAAGGCCCGATTGCCAAAAACCGTGCGAACCCCTTGATAGCTCAGGGTTTCTCCGTACGGATCGCAAACATTTTCGCACCTCCTTTTAAGTGCCCTCTGCGTTATTCGGACCTTTTCCTTATCTAATCCGGGTTTGAATTCAAACCGGATTAGGGATATCGATAAACACGTGCTCAATATCGAACGCCTCGGACAGATGCTTGCCCACCGCCTGCACGCCGAAACGCTCGGTCGCGTGATGGCCTGCCGCGAGGAACGCCACCCCGCTTTCCGCCGAGGTGTGCATGACCGACTCCGACAGCTCGCCAGTCAGGTAGACGTCGGCGCCGGCATTGATCGCGGCCTCGAACATGCCTTGCGCGGCGCCCGTGCACCAGCCGACGCGGCGCAGTTCGCGATCCGGGTCACCGAACACGAGCGGCGTGCGGCCGAGCGTCTGCTCGACTTGCGCGGTGAAGTGCGCGAGCGTGATCGGCATCGGAAAGGTGGCAAGCCAGCCGAGATTGTTCTCGCCGAAGCGCGCGTCGCTGATCCAGCCCATCTTCGCGCCGATCTGCGCGTTGTTGCCGAACTCGGGATGGTCGTCGAGCGGCAGGTGGTAGGCGAACAGGTTCAGGTCGTTGGCAATCAGCAGTTTCAGGCGCGCGTGTTTGCGCCCGGTGATCTGCGGCGCCTCGTTGCGCCAGAAGTAGCCGTGATGGACCAGCACGGCGTCCGCGCCCCAGTCGAGCGCGGCCTCGAGAAAGGCCACCGAAGCCGTCACGCCGGTGGCGAGCTTATTGATCCGGCGGCGCCCTTCCACCTGCAATCCATTAGGGCAATAGTCCTTGAAGCGCGCGGTTTCAAGAAGATTGTTCAAGTACAATTCAAGTTCGATCCGATCCATATAAACCTCTAGTCTTCAGATGCTTAGACGCTTTTGGCTGTTCTTTGCCCAAGCGGTGACTGTGCTGTTGGCGCTGATGTTCATCATTGCGACCCTCAAACCGCAGTGGCTGCAGCGTCAAGGGCAATTCGGCAAGCAACTCGCCGAACCGATCGTCGCCTTGCGGGAAGTGGCGCCAGGCATCGGCAGCGGCCCTGCACAGGCGTCCTATGCAGATGCCGCGCAAAAGGCCATGCCCGCGGTCGTCAACGTGTTCTCCAGCAAGGATGGCTCACTACCGCCCGATCCGCGCGCGAAAGATCCTCTGTTCCGCTACTTCTTCGGCGACAAGAACAACCGCAAGCGGCAGGAGCAGCCCGCGTCGAATCTCGGCTCGGGGGTGATAGTGAGTTCGGAAGGTTACATTCTAACGAACCAGCACGTCGTGGACGGCGCCGATCAGATCGAAATCGCGCTCGCCGACGGTCGCACCACCAATGCGAAGGTGATCGGCGTCGATCCTGAGACCGATCTGGCCGTGCTCAAGGTCAACATGACCAATCTGCCCACCATCACGCTTGGCCGCATGGACCAGACGCGCGTGGGCGACGTGGTGCTGGCGATCGGCAATCCATTCGGCGTTGGGCAGACGGTGACCATGGGTATTGTCAGCGCGCTCGGGCGCAATCACCTCGGCATCAACACCTTCGAAAACTTCATTCAGACCGACGCGGCCATCAACCCGGGCAATTCCGGCGGTGCGCTGGTCGACGTGAACGGCAATCTGCTCGGCATCAATACCGCAATCTATTCGCGCTCGGGCGGCTCGCTCGGCATCGGCTTCGCGATTCCTGTTTCGACCGCGCGCAGCGTGCTGGAGAGCATCATCACGACGGGTTCGGTCACGCGCGGCTGGATCGGCGTGGAACCGCAGGACGTGACGCCGGAAATCGCCGAATCGTTCGGGCTCGAGCAGAAGTCCGGCGCGATTGTCGCGGGCGTGCTGAAGAACGGACCGGCCGACCGCGCGGGCATCAAGCCGGGCGACATCCTGGTGAGCGTGAACGGCCAGGAGATTACCGACACTACGCGTCTCCTGAATGTCATTGCCCAGATCAAGCCGGGGACGGCTGCCAAGGTCCACCTGGTACGCAAGAGCCGCGAGATGGATCTGGAGGTGACCATCGGCAAGCGCCCGCCTCCGCCGAAGCAACCCGCGGAGGACAACGGCGGCGGTGATCAGCAGGATGACGACGGCGGTTAAGAGATACACGACAGCAGCGGTGTCAGCACTCCGATCCGGCCGTTGAGGCAGCGCGGCGGCTGGCCCGGGACCCGCGGCAACGCGGCAACGCGGCAACGCGGCAACGCGGCAAGCTAACCATGCCGCCGCAAAAACAAAAAAGGGCAATCCGGAATGGATTGCCCTTTTTGTTTTTGCGGCCTTTTGACTCACCCGCCCAGCATCACCCTGGCGCGTGACGCACATTACGTTCAATCCGGCGGACTCGCTTCCTCAATAACCACCGGCTGCTTGCCGACAATCAAGCGCGCCGCGATGATCCCCGCCTCGTACAACACGATCAACGGAACCGCCAGAATCAACTGCGAGAACACATCCGGCGGCGTTACCACCGCCGAAATCACGAACGCGCCTACGACCACATACGGACGAATTTCCTTGAGCTTCTTGATGGTCAGCACATTCATGCGGACCAGCAACACTACGACAATCGGCACCTCGAAGGTCACCCCGAACGCGAGGAACATGGTCAGCACGAAGCTGAGGTAGTTGTCGATATCGGTAGTCATCTCCGCGCCGAGCGGCGCGTTGTAGTGCGCCATGACGCGAAAAATGGTCGGGAACACCACGAAGTACGCGAACGCCATGCCACACAGGAACAGCGTGTAGCTGCTGCCCACCAGCGGCCCGACCAGCTTCTTCTCATGCTGATACAGCCCCGGCGCGACGAACGCCCAGATCTGATACAGCACGATCGGCAGTGCGATCACGAAGGCGACCAGCATGGTCACCTTCATCGGCACGAAGAATGAGCCGGTCACGTCCGTGACGATCATCTTGCCGTCCTTCGGCAGATTTTGCATCAAGGGCCGTGCTAGCAGCCGGAAGATGTCCGGCGCCCAATACACGAGTCCGACGAACACCACGATGACGGCAAGGCCGGCGCGAATGATACGGTCGCGCAATTCAACGAGGTGGGAAATGAAGGTCTCTTCAGTGCCTTCGTCCTGGGTTTGCTGGGGGTCGCTCACACCGGCCCTCGGTTAGGGATTGTCGCTCTGATCATCAGAAAAACCGCGTCGGACGACGCATGGTGGCGGGCGTATGCCGCGCCACGCGCGCGGCGCCTGATTGCACGCGCGTGCGGCGCGTGGTAGCGCGCTTGTACCAGGTGGGCATGGCGGTTTGTTTGACGCGCCAGTTCTTGCGTTTCAGGCCCGCAGCCGGCGGGTTGGTCGGCCAGGACGAATTGCCGACATCTTCGAGCGCGCCGCCTGCAATGCTCGGCGATACCGAGCTGCCGCTATTCCAGGCGTCGTTCAGTTCGGATTCGTGCTTGCGCAGATTGTCCTGAACACTGGTTTCGACGTTGCTCGCCGCCGCCTCGAACTCGGTTTTCATACGACGCAATTCGTCGAGTTCGATTTCGCGGGTGACTTCGGCTTTCACGTCGTTGATATACCGCTGCGCGCGGCCGAACAACGCGCCGGCCGTACGGGCGACGCGAGGCAGGCGCTCAGGCCCGAGTACGACCAGCGCGACGACGCCGATCAGCGCCATCTTGGTTAGACCGAGGTCCAGCATGAAGTGAAGTGTCCGTCAGTAACGCGGTTGGGCCGCGGCTTAGCGGTAATCGCTGGAACGCGGCGTCTTTTCCTTCGCTTCCACATCCACGGCGCCGTTGCGCGGTAGTTCGCGCTGCTGCGCTTCACCGGCGGGCGTTTCGGCTTCCTTCATGCCTTCCTTGAAGCCTTTCACCGCGCCGCCCAGATCGCCGCCGATATTGCGCAGCTTCTTCGTGCCGAACACGAGCGCCACGATCAACAACACGATCAGCCAATGCCAAATGCTCAACGAACCCATGACTACTCTCCTTAACCCCGACACCGCATTGTGATGCGGCAAAACTTGAGCGCCCTGCGGCGTGAATCGAAGCACGTATGCTTCATCTATACGTTAGCGCGGACTGTTCCGATTCAACCCACGATACGCTGTGTCATTGTGACCGGAGATCGCGTCGGCAACATTACAGTGCTGTAAAAGATAACGGCCGCACTATTGTTGACTATCCAAATTCACCGCGCGCTCCCGGCACATGCTTATATGTCAGCCCATCCGCTGCCACGGGCGCGGCCCCGCGAGGATGTGCGCGTGCAAGTGATACACCTCCTGGCCGCCGCCAGGCCCGGTGTTGATTACCGTGCGAAATCCGCTTTCGCCACCGGTGTACGCCACGCCAAGCTGGTCGGCCAGACGCGCCACCAAGACAAGCATTCTACCAAGCAGCGGCGCATCGCTTTCGGTGCAATTTGATAGCGTAGCGATGTGTTTGCGGGGAATTACCAGCACATGCGTTTCAGCCGCCGGACGAATGTCGCGGAAGGCGAAAAACTCTTCGTCTTCGTGGACCTTGGTCGACGGAATCTCGCCGGCGGCGATCTTGCAGAAAAGGCAGTTCGGGTCGTGACTCATCGTATTCCTGACGCAGTATGGCTAGAAAGCGACACGCGTTTGGGCCAGTGCATGTGGAACCCGGTTACAACCGGACTCAACTCAGAACCAGCCACGCGGGTTCGCCAGCGGCTTGTTATCGTACAGATACAGCCAGCCTTTGATAATACGGTACAACATCCAGATACTGACGGCCCACAGGATCGGAATGCCGATCACCACGAACAGCAGCACGCCGCCGATCGCATAACCCAGCAAGGCCATCCAGAACGAGCGGATCTGCCACTCGAAATGCGCCTCGTAAGGCGTGCCCACCACGTCGGGCCGCTTCACGTAGTTGATGATGATCGCAATCAGAATCGTCAGACCACCCGTCAGCCAATGGACAGCATACAGCGCGTACAGCACATGGGTGAGCGTGCGCAGACTGCGTTCGCGCTCGGGCTCGATCGCGTTGCGGTAGACCGGCGGCGGATAACTTTCCTGCGACTGTTCCATGCTTGCGTCCTCCCGAGGATGTAATCCTATGCGTTCAGTGCAATGTGGGTGCCGACGTTCATCACTTCAAGCCAGCGCGGACAAATCCGGGCAATCAGTCACCGTTCTGCTCGCGCTCACGGCTTTTGCGCAGCGCCTTTTCCTCGATGCCCGACAGGCCTTCACGGCGCTCGAGTTCGGCGAGCACGTCGGCCGGGCTCAGGTCGAAATGCGACAGCATCACGAGGCAGTGAAACCACAGGTCCGCCACTTCGCCGACCAGTGCTTTCGGCGCGCCGCCGTGTCGCGTGTCTTTGGCGGCCAGCACGACTTCGGTGGCTTCTTCGCCGATCTTCTTGAGAATCGCGTCATCGCCCTTGTGAAACAGGCGCGACACGTACGAGACGTCCGGGTCGCCGCCCTTGCGGCTGTCGACGATGGCCGCGAGGCGCAGCAGTGTGTCGCTGGTGGACGAAGCGGGTGCCGGAGATTGCGTGGATTGCGTCATTTGTAGATGTGTTCGGGGTCTTTCAGCACGGGATCGACGGCGACCCAATCGCCGTCTTCAACCGTACCTTCGAATTTCTGGAAAAAGCACGAGTGGCGGCCGGTATGGCAGGCGATGCCCGACACCTGCTCGACCTTCAGCAGCACGACGTCTTCGTCGCAATCGAGCCGCACTTCATGCACATGCTGCACGTGGCCGGACTCTTCGCCCTTGAACCAGAGGCGCTGGCGCGAACGCGAGAAATACACCGCGCGGCCCAGTTCCACCGTTTTCGCCAACGCTTCGCGGTTCATCCACGCGAACATCAACACGTCGTTGGTCGACGCTTCCTGCGCGATCACCGGCACGAGGCCGTTCGCGTCCCACCTGACCTTGTCGAGCCAATCTACTGCTGAAGGGTTCACCACGTCACAACCTCACCGAAATGCCTTGATCGGCCATAAAGCGCTTGGCCTCGCCCACGGTGTGTTCGCCGTAGTGGAAAATGCTGGCGGCCAGCACGGCGTCTGCGTGACCGCTCTTGATGCCGTCAGCCAGATGCTGCAGCGAGCCGACGCCGCCCGAGGCGATCACCGGAATCGACACCGCATCAGACACCGCGCGCGTGAGCGCGAGATCGAAGCCGCTCTTGGTGCCGTCGCGGTCCATGCTGGTCAGCAGGATTTCGCCCGCGCCGAGTTCAGCCATTTTGCGCGCCCATTCGACCGCTTCGAGGCCGGTGGCCTTGCGCCCGCCATGCGTGAAGACTTCCCAGCGCGGCGCTTCGCCGTCCGCCGAGACGCGCTTGGCGTCGATGGCGACGACGATGCATTGCGAACCGTATTTGTCCGTCGCGTCGCGCACGAGTTGCGGATTCGCGACCGCCGACGAGTTCATGCTGATTTTGTCCGCGCCGGCGTTGAGCAAGCGCCGCACGTCTTCGACAGCGCGCACGCCGCCGCCGACCGTCAGCGGAATGAACACCTGCGAGGCGACCGCTTCGATGATCGGCAGGATCAGATCGCGTTGATCGGAGGTCGCGGTGATGTCGAGGAAGGTGAGTTCGTCGGCGCCCTGATCGTCGTAACGGCGCGCAATTTCGACCGGGTCGCCGGCGTCGCGCAGTTCGACGAAGTTGACGCCCTTCACCACGCGTCCAGCCGTGACGTCGAGACAGGGGATGATGCGTTTAGCTAGAGCCATGATCTTGCAATTCTGCCAATACCGCTGATGGGGCCGCTCGCCGGAAACTTCACGAGCGGCACAGTGCCGGCGCGGCGAGCCGCGTCAGACCGAAGATGCGCCGAAGACACATGCATGCGGCTTGATGCGCTTGCGGGACGCGCCGTCGCGTCCGCTTATCGTCCGCTTATCGTCCGCTTGTCGTCCGCTTGTCGTCGCCTTTTTGCCTGCTTGATGCCCGCCCGGTGCCCACTTCAGGCCCGGCTATGCGCCGATGCCGCGCCAAAAGCGAGCCTGCGGGCGACAAACCTCAAGCGTCGTCCGATTCGCGCAGCCGGTCCGCCAGCGTCTGCGCGGCCGCGAAGTCCAGGTCGCCCGAGTAGATTGCCCGGCCGCAGATCACGCCTTCGATGCCCTCGTCTTCGACTTCGCACAGCGACTCGATGTCCGCAAGGTTCGACAAGCCGCCGCTCGCGATCACCGGAATCTTCACCGCGCGGGCGAGACGCACCGTGGCTTCGATGTTGATCCCCTGCAGCATGCCGTCGCGGCCGATGTCGGTGTAGATGATCGACTCGCAGCCGTAATCCTCGAACTTGCGCGCCAGATCAGCCACTTCGTGACCGGTCAGCTTGCTCCAGCCGTCGGTGGCGACCTTGCCGTCTTTCGCATCCAGACCGACGATGATATGGCCGCCGAACGCCGTACAGGCGTCTTGCAGGAAGCCCGGATTCTTCACCGCAGCCGTGCCGATGATGACGTACGACAAACCGTCGTCCAGATAGCGCTCGATCGTGTTCAGGTCACGGATGCCGCCGCCCAGCTGGACGGGAATCTCGCCCCCTACTTCCTCGATGATCGCGCGAATCGCGTCTTCATTTTTCGGCTTGCCGGCGAACGCGCCATTCAGGTCGACGAGGTGCAGACGGCGGGCTCCGCGGTCGACCCAATGTCGGGCCATCGCCGCCGGTTCCTCGGAGAATATCGTCGCCTGGTCCATATCGCCCTGTTTGAGGCGTACACAGTGACCATCTTTCAGGTCGATGGCGGGAATCAGCAGCATAGCAATCGGGTGTTGTCTGGGAGGTGGTTGAAAGTCGACGGCAGCGGCTGACAGGCCAGCCCGCCACAACGCCGTTTCGCTAGTTTAGTACAACTCTTTCGACGCCCTTGCGGAGCGCCATATCGAAGCGAAATCGTCGCGCTGCCATTGTGGCGCACGGGCGGCGCTCCGCTTGTGGCGAAATGGCGCACGACAGCAAAATGAAGAAAGGCGCTCACGGGTTCCAGTGCACGAAGTTGCGATACACGCGCAGCCCCGCCTCAGCGCTCTTTTCCGGGTGGAATTGGGTCGCGAAGATGTTATCCCGCGCCACCGCCGAGGTAAAGGGCACACCGTACACCGTTTCGCCCGACGTATGGGCGGCATTGTCCGGCACGACATAATAGCTGTGCACGAAGTAGAAGAATGCGTTATCCGCGACGCCGTCCCACAACGGATGCGGCTGCGCCTGGCGCACGCGGTTCCAGCCCATTTGCGGAACCTTGAAGCGCGAGCCGTCGTCCTGCACCTGGCCTTCCAGGTCGAAGCGCAACACCTTGCCCGGCAACAGGCCCAGGCCGGGCGTATTGCCCTCGGCGCTCCAGTCGAACAGCATCTGCTCGCCGACGCACACGCCCATCAGCGGTTTGCTGCGCGAGGCTTCGAGCACGGCTTCCTGCAGGCCGGATTCGGCCAGACTGCGCATGCAGTCGGGCATGGCACCCTGGCCGGGCAGCACCACGCGATCGGCCGAGCGGATCGCCTCAGGCTGATCGACGATCGCCACGTCCGCTTCCGGCGCGGCTTTGCGCAGTGCCTGGGCCACCGAGCGCAGGTTGCCCATTCCGTAATCCACAATCGCTATCGAAGTTTTCATTTCAAGTTAGGCAGCAATGCCTTCAATCCATCGACGATGAATTCCACCGCCAGCGCCGATAACATCAAACCCATGAGCCGCGTCCCGATGTTGATACCCGTGCGACCGACCCAGCGGGCAATCGGTTCGGCAAGACGCAGCGCGAAAAAGCAGATCGCCGCCAGCACCGCACCGATGGCAATCAGGCTCAGCCGGTCGTACCAGTGCGCCGAGCCGGCCGCGTAGATGATCGTGGTGCTGATCGCGCCCGGGCCGGTCAACAGTGGAATCGCCAGCGGCACGACCGCGATGTTGTCCTTCTGTTCGGCTTCATGGCGCTCTTCCGGCGTCGAACGGCTGTTGCCGATCTGCGCGTTCAGCATGTTGATCGCCATCAGCAGCATGAT
>NZ_JAXDPY010000158.1:0-17091 GCF_034668105.1 Paraburkholderia sp.
CATGATCTCCCCACCTTTTATTAAACGCCTCTTGGCCTTAGCAACGAGTGTATGTGCCGCATCATTTACCGTGCGTGCGTATGCCCACATTCGACGCGCGACAGTCCGCGAATAATGAAGACTCGCCATTCGCCTCTTGCGAACGGCGCTTCAATCACAACGCCAGACATCGCACTCTATGCGCCCGACGCTCGACGCTTCTCCTCTCAGCCATTCTTTGCCGCGCGTACAACCGACCCTGATCGATGCATCCGCGGCGCCCGTATCATCAATATCGACAGCCTCCCCCGCAACGCTCTCGCTAACGAAGCCGAGCGTGCTCTTCGTCGACCAGAGCGGCCAGCTCGGCGGCGCTGAATTCGCGCTTCTGCAACTGGCGGCAAGCTGCACCGCGCGCAGCGAAGTCGTGCTGCTCTCGGACGGTCCCTTCCGCGCGCGCCTCGAAGCGCTCGGCGCACGCGTGCAAGTGCTCAACGACGCGCGTGTATCGGGCATCGTTCGGCAAGCGTCCGGGTTGAACTGTCTGCGCGTGGTGCCCGGCATCGTGCGCCAGGTTCGCGCGATCGCGGCGCGCGCGCGAGCATTCGACCTGCTGTTTCTCAACACGCAAAAAGCACTCGTGCTGGGTGCGCTAGGCAAACCGCTGCATCGCAAACCGGTGATCTGGTATCAGCACGACATCCTCACACGCGAGCATTTCGGCCGCGTGCAGTTGAGCGTCATCAAGTGGCTGGTGCGCTTCGCCGTCGATCACGTGGTGGCGAATTCGCAGGCGTCGAAGCAATCGTTGATCGCGCTGACCGGCATCGCGGCCGACTCGGTGCCGGTCATCTACAACGGTATCGACGCCGGCGCGTTCCAGCGTCTCGACGGCAGCGACATGGCCGCGCTGCGCCGGCGCCTTGGCTTGCCCGAGCATGCGTGGCTCGCGGGTCTGTTCGGCCGCCTCGCGTCGTGGAAGGGTCAGCACATTGCGCTCGAGGCCATGGCGCGGCTGCCCGACGTGCACCTGGTACTGGTCGGTGCGCCGCTATTCGGCGAGGACGTCTACGCACAAGGTCTGCACGAGCAGGCGGAGAGATTGGGGGTCGCGGAGCGCGTGCATTTCGCAGGCTTTCAGGACGACGTTCCCGCGTGGATGAAAGCGATGGATGTGATCCTGCACACGTCGACGGAGCCGGAGCCGTTCGGTCGCGTGATCGTCGAAGGCATGGCGGCGGCGCGCCCGGTGATCGCCGCGGCCGCGGGCGGCGTGCCCGAGATCGTGCGGCATCGGCGCAATGGCTGGCTGGTGAAACCGGGGGACGTGGCCGCGCTGGCCGAGGCGATCGGCGCCTTGCGCGCCGACCCGGCGCTGGCGCGGCGCCTCGCGGATCAGGGGCTTGCCGACGCGCAAACCGAGTTCTCGGTGGAGCAGTATTTGCAGCGGATGATGCAGGCGATCGGACAAGCGGCGCGCTAGTGCGGGTCGATACCGGTTCGAAGCCGGTTCGATACCGGTTCGAAGCAGGCGCGCGAGCCCGCTGATGCGAGGCTCGCTCACGCCCGAAAAAGCGCGCCGATCAGCTCTTGCTATATTCGATCGTCTCGACGCCCGTATCCGTGCCGAGCAGGCACAGATTCGCGCCGCGGCCCGCGAACAGGCCGACCGTCACCACGCCGGGCCATGCATTGACATGCATTTCCAGCGTGCGCGGGTCGCTGATGCGCAGACCCTTGACGTCGATGATCTCGTTGCCGTTATCGGTGATGAACGGCACGCCTTCTTGGGTCACGCGCACCACCGGCACGCCGCCGAGCGCCGTCACGCGGCGGCCGATCGCGGTACGCGCCATCGGCACCACTTCGATCGGCAGTGGGAAGTTGCCGAGGGTGGCGACCAGCTTGCTCGCATCGGCGATGCAGACGAACACGTCCGACACCGACGCGACGATTTTCTCGCGCGTCAGCGCGCCGCCGCCGCCCTTGATCATCGCGCCGCCGTGATCGATCTCATCGGCGCCATCCACATACACCGGCAGCGAATCGATTTCGTTCAGATCGAGCACCTTGAAACCATGCGATTGCAGACGCGCGGTGGTAGCGAGCGAGCTCGACACGGCGCCGCGGTAGCGGGCCCTGGTGGCGGCCAGCGCGTCGATGAAACAGTTCGCGGTGGAGCCGGTGCCGACGCCAATCACCGAGCCTTCCGGCACGTTGGCGTTCACATAGTCGGCGGCGGCCTGGCCGACCAGTTGCTTGAGTTCGTCTTGGGTCATGGGGAATGCAGGCGAGCAGTGAAAACGACAAGTTTACCGGAGTGGCGAGAGAGTGCCGGATTTGCCGGGCATGGCGAGTCGCAAAAGTGCTCGCCATGGGCGCCCGAATGCAGTGCTTGCCGGCCATCTGCGAGCCGGCCCTGCCGTGAGCATGTTGAGCGGTCGGCGAACGGCCAACGCGCGTCGCGGACGGCGCTGGGGTTTCGACCCGTGTCGAACGCAGCGCCGAACGAGGTTGCCGCTTACTTCTTCTTCACCGACCGCTGACGCACCGCTTCAAACAGACACACGCCGCTCGCCACCGACACATTCAAACTCTCGACCGTGCCGGCCATTGGAATCTGCATGACCACGTCGCAGGTATCGCGCGTGAGGCGGCGCATGCCCTCGCCTTCGGCGCCCATCACGAGTGCGACCGGACCGTCGAGCTCGGTCTCGTAGAGGCTCTTGGTGGCCTCGCCGGCGGTTCCGACTACCCACACACCCGCGTCCTTCAACTCACGCAGCGCGCGCGCCAGATTCGTCACGGTGATGTACGGCACGGTGTCGGCCGCGCCGCTTGCCACCTTCGCGGCCGTGGCGTTCAAACCCACCGCGCGGTCACGCGGCACGATCACCGCATGCGCGCCGGCCGCATCGGCCACGCGCAGGCAGGCGCCGAGATTGTGCGGATCGGTCACACCGTCCAGCACCAGAATCAACGGCGAACCGTTGATACCGTCGAGCAATTCGGCCAGGTTCTGCGCGAGCGGCATGTCGGTCGCACGCGCGACCACGCCCTGGTGACGCTCGGTATGCGCGAGACCCCACAGACGCGTTTCGTCGGCAGCGATCAGACGCACGCCGGCTTCTTTCGCCGCGTGCAGGAATTCGGTCATGCGACGGTCTTTGCGCGTGGCGTCGTAATACACCTCTTCGACCGTCGACGCGTCGTGCCGCATACGCGCGGTCACTGCATGGAAACCGTATAGAACCTTGAGACGTGACATGACTGACAAACCTTTGATTGAGCGCGCGTTGAACGCGTGCTGCTGTGATGAATACGAATCTGCTTACTGCGCTGTTTGCTGCGTTGCTGGCGTAGCTGCCGCGGTGCTTGTTCGGTGCTTGTTCGGCACCCGGCTTGACCACGATGAAACGAAGACCGCGCGCAACCGGTACGCCTGAACGTACCCGATGCGCGCGGTTCAAGCCGTCATGCGACTTCAGCGCTTCTTGCTGGCCTGCGGCTTCGTTGCCTGCTTGGCCGGCGCGCCGCCGTGCTTCTTCGCCGCACCGCGTGCCGCGCGTGCTTCCTTGACGGCCGCGGTTTGCGCCGGCGCAGCCTTGTTGCGCCGCCCACCCGCACCTGCCGCCGCGCTACCCGCGCCGCCTTCCACCGGCGGCAACGAACGCACGCGGGCGCTACTGCTTTCACCGGCGCCCTTGTCGGCGAGCGCCTGACGATTCACCGGCGGCTTGATCGGCGTATCGCGCACGAGACGGAAATCGATCTTGCGCGCATCCAGATCGACGCGGCTCACCTGCACGCGCACGCGGTCCGACAAGCGGTAACGAATGCCAGTCCGCTCACCGCGCAACTCGTTCTTGATCTCGTCGTACTGGAAGTAGTCCGAGCCCAGTTCGGTGACATGCACGAGCCCTTCGATGAACAGCGAATCGAGCTGCACGAAAATGCCGAACGAGGTCACGCCGTTCACCATGCCGCCGTACTCTTCACCGAGCTTGTCGCGCATGAAGTAGCACTTGAGCCACGCTTCGACGTCGCGCGAGGCTTCGTCCGCGCGGCGTTCGTTGGCCGAGCAATGCAGGCCGAGCTCTTCCCAGATCGCCACGTTGCTGGAGCGCTGGCGGCCGCGCTTTTCGTCGTCGGCTTGCTGCATGGCGCGGGCGCGCGGCGACAGCGCCGTATTCAACTCGACGCCCTGCGGCGGCTCCGGTTGATACTTGCGGCCTTGCAAGATCGCGTAGATCGCGCGGTGCGTAAGCAGGTCGGGATAGCGGCGAATCGGGCTCGTGAAGTGCGCGAACGCCTCATACGCGAGACCGAAGTGGCCGATGTTGTCCGGGCTGTAGACGGCCTGTTGCATCGAGCGCAGCAGCATGGTTTGCAGCATCTGCGCGTCGGGCCGCTCGCGGATCTGCGCCATCAGCGCGGCGTAATCGCTGGCGTGCGGTTTGTCGCCGCCGGCGAGCGTGAGGCCCATGCCGCGCAGGAACGTGCGCAGATTTTCGAGCTTCTCGGCGGTCGGCCCGGCGTGCACGCGGAACAGTCCCGGGTGCTTGTTGCGCTTGAGGAAGTCGGCCGCGCAGACGTTCGCGGCCAGCATGCATTCCTCGATCAGCTTGTGCGCGTCGTTGCGGGTACGCGGAATGATCTGCTCGATCTTGCCCTGCGCATTGCAGACGATGTACGTCTCAGTCGTATCGAAGTCGATCGCGCCGCGCTTCTGACGCGCGGCGAACAGCGACTTGTAGACGCCGTACAGATTCTGCAATTGCGGCAACAACGCGGCGCGGCGCGCGGCTTCCGGACCCTTGGTGTTCTTCAGCACCGCCGCCACTTCGGTATAGGTGAGGCGCGCGGCGGAATTGATCACGCCGGGATAGAACTGATATGCCTTCACTTCGCCGCGCGCGGTGACGATCATGTCGCACACCAGCACGCAACGATCGACGTGCGGATTGAGCGAACACAGGCCGTTCGACAGCTTCTCCGGCAGCATCGGAATCACCCGGCGCGGGAAGTACACCGAGGTGCTGCGCTCGATCGCGTCCGCGTCGAGCCCGCTCTTCGGATGCACATAGTGCGAGACGTCCGCGATCGCGACGATCAGGCGGAAGCCCTCGCCGCGACCGACCTGCACCGGCTCGCAATAAACCGCGTCGTCGAAGTCGCGGGCGTCTTCACCGTCGATCGTGACGAGCGGCACGTCGCGCAGATCGATCCGATGACGCGCGTCGACCGGACGGACTTCGTCGGGCAGCTTCGCGGCTTCGTCGAGCGCGGCCTGGCTGAATTCGTGCGGCACGCCGTACTTGCGCACCGCGATTTCGATTTCCATGCCCGGGTCGTCGATATCGCCGAGCACTTCCACCACGCGGCCGAGCGGCTGCGAATGACGGCTCGGAAAATCGGTCAATTCGACCACCACCACCTGGCCGACCTTGGCCTTCTTGGTGTTCTGCTGGATCAGAATGTCGTGACCGATACGCTTGTCTTCAGGCGCGACGATCAGCGCGCCGTTCTCGTTCAGCAGACGCCCGATCACGCGCTTGTTGGCGCGATCCGTGACTTCGACGATATGCCCTTCCGGCCTGCCGCGACGGTCGTAGCCGACGATACGCGCCAGCACGCGATCGTTGTGCATGACCTTCTGCATTTCGCCGGTGGGCAGGAACAGATCGTCCTGACCGTCGTCGCGAATCAGAAAACCGTAGCCGTCGCGATGGCCCTGCACGCGGCCCGCGACGAAGTTCGACGGATGGGTCAGCTGATAGAGATTGCGCTGATCGAGCCGGATCTGGCCGTCGCGCTCCATGGCGCCCAGGCGCTTGAAAAATCCTTCGCGCTCCTGGCGCTTGATCGACAGGGCTTCGGCGATGTCGTTCGCGGCAAGCGGCGCTTCACTCGTGCGCAGAACACCGAGGATTTCCTCGCGGCTTGGGATCGGATACGGGAATTTGCTCAAGGGCTTGTCGATGATTTTTTCTCGTTGCATGGACGTCGGTCGGCGATGTGGCTCGGCTTAAGAAGCGCTTGGGCGCGCCTGGGTTGCGCTTAAGTTGCACTTGCGATTGCACTGGAGATTCTGCTCGGGTCCGGCTCGTTCAAGTCTGAGTCCGACGGGCGTGTGCACCGTGCCAACGAACTACTGCGAGGCATTCTAACACCCGTCTTGCACGCCACGCGGCCCGTCAATAGTCGCTGTGAGCCGCCTGCGTGCTCGCTGCGGCGCCGTTTAAGCGACTTTTGAGAAACGCTTGACAGCCCTGAATCTGTCGCTATAATGGCGTTCTTTGCTGTTCATCACCTGCCCAGGTGGCGAAATTGGTAGACGCACTAGGTTCAGGTCCTAGCGGTGGCAACACTGTGGAGGTTCGAGTCCTCTCTTGGGCACCAGATTCAAAAGTAAAGCCGCCTCCGGGCGGCTTTACTTTTTTGTGCGAGGTTTTGCGAGGTTTTGTGAAGCCAGGTGATCCGGGGCTGTTTCTTCTAATCGTCCGGCGCTGTTTCTTCTAATCGGATTGCGTGGTTGGCAGGACGGTTGCGTCGACGTGAGTCGGCAGTGATTGAGCAGCGAGGTTTTACCTCATTGCGCTTTACTAACCGGGCGATTGATGAAGCGATGGTTTGTTTGCAGGTGGGGATTGACACGCTCCATCAGGCCGCTAAAATAGCGGTCTAGCTTGAAGACGTGCCCAGGTGGCGGAATTGGTAGACGCACTAGGTTCAGGTCCTAGCGGTGGCAACACCGTGGAGGTTCGAGTCCTCTCCTGGGCACCAACAGTTGTTCCGGCGTAGTTTCAACATAAGCCGAAGTAGTTCGAGAAACCCCGTAAGATCAACGTCTTACGGGGTTTTTTGTTGCCTGTCGTTCCCGTGTATTCCTCTGACGTCGACAATTTTCGCGTACCAGATCTCGGGGCAGGCCCATGCCCAGCCGCATCGAACCTGAATCCCTACCCCGATCACTTCACCGAAGACAACTCAGGCTGCGCCCCTCTCTTCCCGGAACAGATAGAGCGCCTCCTGGATGGGCCGATCGGAAAAGGAAAACAGGACGCTGTCTTCGTCTGCCTCATGCTGCACGCGATGCCACGACGGCACGACAAAGACATCGCGCTTGCTCCACTCCACGGTGACGTCGTTTCCGATTCGACTGCGGCCCCGCCCTTCAATCGGCACAAAGACGGTCGCGTCGGTTGAACGATAGGTCTGCGTCGAAAACCCCTTCGGCAGCAGTTGCATGAAGGTGGCCATCGTCGCCATTGCGTACTTGCCGTTGTTCGGGTTGACGTACCTCATCTTCAGCCCGTGACAGGGATCCCAGGCGTTCGCATGGCGCATCCGCTCCAGCGCCTCGCGCGTGCGCGCATATGGGTAGTTGAAGATCGGCGAGGTTGCGCCGCCGGGACGATGGTCGAGCGGAAGCAGGTTGGCCCCGTAGCGGGCATCGCTGTCGCCGACCGGCCGCGTGATCGGTTGCTCATCCTCGCCAAGATGCTCGGCAAACGAGGCGTTCACAAACTGCACCACGGGAATGTCGAGACCGTCCAGCCAGAAAATCGGGCTGTCGCTTTCATTGCCATGATCGTGCCACGCCATCGGCGGCGTGATAATGAAATCCCCCTCGTTCATGATTGTGCGTTCGCCGTTCACCGATGTGTGAGCGCCACCGCCTTGCATCACGAAACGAAGCGCTGTCTGCGCATGCCGATGCGCGGGCGCGATCTCGCCGGGAAGAACCAGTTGCACCCCCGCATACAGATCGGTGGTGATCTTCGATTCACCGCGCAAGCCGGGGTTCTCCAGCACGAGCACGCGCCGCTCGGCTTCTTTTGCGGTAATGATCTCGCCCGCTTCCATCATCGCCGCCCGAACGTCCGCGAAACGCCAGTGTGCCGGCACGCATTTGCTCCGTGGCTCGGGCGTAATCAGATCATTCAGCGAGGTCCAAAGCGGCGCGAGGTTCTTCTGGCCGATCCGTTTGTAAAAGGCCTCACGCTCAGCCGTCTCCATCACGCTCACCTTGTCAGAGTTATCAGGCATCGTTTTCCTCGTTCTCTACCGACTCGAACCCGCGCTTATCGAAAATCCGTGCAGGCGCCGTTTCTTTCAACGCCGCAACCGCGAGGGCTCCTGCACAGATTGTCCAGAGCGGCATCGTTACCGCATGCTCGATGCCGAAATGCTTGGCCAGATATCCCGCATAAGCGGGTGCCACGCCCCCGCCAAAGACCTCGCCGATACCGATGATCATGCCGGACGCCGTGGACATCAGTTGAACCGGCACGGCCTCCGCCGCGACCGGACCGACCGTCAGCGTAATCAGGCTATACAGACAGCCCATGGCGACCATCAGACAAAGAAACAACGGCACCGGGGACGCCCCCAATCGCAGGAAAATCCAAAGCGACAGAAATACGCCCGCCGTGGAAAACAGCATGACGGGCTTGCGACCCACGCGGTCGGAAAGCGCCGGCAGCACGAGCGCCCCGATCGCCCCGCCAAAGCCTAGCGACGAAAGAATGAAACCCATCTGCTGCATGTCGAGGTGCAGATAGTCGACAAGATAGTTGGGAAACAACGCGGCAATGACGATCTGGCACGCGAGCCAGCACAGCATGCAGAGGATGCCGAGCGGCACATTGCGATAACGAAACACCTCATACCAGCGATGCTGCGCGGCATCGTGCGTCGTCGTGTGCTTCGCGATTTCCTTGGGCGACGGCCGGCGTAAAACCCGTTGCGCAAGAAACGCCACGATGAGACCCGGAACGGCCACAAGCAGGAAAATCCAAGGCCAGTTCATCACCTTGAGAAGCTGCGTCACCACGATCGGAGTGAGGCCGAGCCCGAGCAGCGCCGGCATCATTTGCTGGATCCCGACGTTGCGCCCGTGGCGCCCCGGTGGCGACGCGTCCATCGTTGCAATGATGCTGGCAGGCGTGAAGGCACCCTCCGCCACCCCCATGAAAGCTCGGATGGCAATCAGGCTGCCGACCCCTGTCGCGAGTCCACCAAGACCGGCGAGCAACGAAAACCCGACCATGGCCGGTACGATGACTCGCTTGAAGCCGATCCGGTCCGAGAGATTGCCTGTCACGAGTGCCGACAAGCCCCATGCAAGTGCCAATGCGCCTGTGATATGCCCAAGGTCCTGATAGTCGAGCTTCAAGTCGCGCATCAGTACCGGCATCAACGGCACAATCAGGAAGCGATCTATGCCGACCAGGCCCATACCGAGGGCCATCAGCGTGACCGCTTTCCATTCATAGCTTTTTGACGGCTCGACGTGCGACGGCGCAACTGTCGAGGGCGTCAGCGGAGGGATGACGTTCATTCGAAGTCCTTCTGGTTGGATGGCATCGCACGTTCGAACGCCGGCGTTGCAAGCGCCTCATCCGAAATTCGCTGCACGTGAGGGAAAGGGGTCATGTCCAGATCGAAATTACGGGCGTTGATTACTTGAGGACCAAGCTGCCCACGGACCCAGCGGGGCGTGCACGCGTACGTCGTAGGCAATCGCCTTGAGATTGAGCGCGATCCGGACACGAAATGAAGCGGAAGACCGGTAGTAGCCGTGAAGTATGACGGGATCACTCATGACATAGAGTTCGTCAGATTGGGCGTGCTGCGGTAGGTGGAGAAATCTGTACGACCTCCAAGGAAGATCTTGTTCCTTGTGTACTCTGCGAACGAATTTCGACAGAGCTCATTTGCGCCCGACATATATCCCAACTTCACCGAAGGTTCATCGATCATCCTCGTCTCCTGCTCTATTTGTTCTGTTACTAACTATCGGTGCTGCTGTGATCGCTGTCCAACGATAAAAATAGACTGCATGATCTCGATAAGTGATTACCAGCCGGCCGGATTCCACACGCATTCATCATGCTGATCTTTTTCAATGCCAACTATCTTTAGCTTCAGCGGACACAGAGAATTTGAATTGCCTTCTCTGGTATTCAATTTGAGTTGAACCTGCAACGATCTTTCCTGGCAATAAATGACGCCCAGTAGTGGTTACCCCTATTACACTACGATCACTGGCTGCAGAGACGAACGTCTGTGGCGTTAAATCAAATCATCAAGGCTACTTCCATGAAATTCCTTATCAACGCACTGATCGCCGCCGCGGCGCTGGCCGTTCCGGTTCTTTCCTTTGCTCAGCAATCTTCGTCGCCTGTCACGCGCGCTCAGGTGCGTGCAGAACTCGCCCAACTCGAAGCTGCCGGATTTAAGGGGGCTCCCACCGGCCCTTACTACCCGGCGAACCTTCAGGCTGCCGAGGCGCGAGTCGGCCGCCAGAATGTCGCCGCGCAGGCAACGTCCAATAACTATGGGCCGCCGACCGGCGGTTCGTCGCAATCGGGCCAGCTGGGAGTTTCGGTGGGCGCGCAATAGACGGACCATGACATGCAATGCCAAGGCCGTTGCACCAGGCAACGGCCGGTTCGCGACTATCGCTCTATGGCATATACACTGAGCCGGTTATCGACTGAGGAGACGCCTGGCACGCTCCTGGCGATCGCTCCAGCGCGCTCCACCTGATCACTCTTTGGCACAGAACCAGACAACGTTATAGTGCCGCCTTTCGCGTAGACGAACAGCTGTGTCATGTCGATCCCCTTTGCCTTCGCCATTGCAGTTCGCACATTTTTTGCGAGCTTGCGATTAGCGGCCTTGATCGATTTCGCACTCGGTGCACTGCCTGCAGCCGCCGACGCGACCACCGCTTCGCTATTACCGTCCTGCGCGAATACCGGCAACGGCGCGATGGCAAACGACAACGCGGTTACCCATCCAATCTGTACGATCGCTCTCATTTTGCTTTTCACTCTGTTGGAGATGTTTGAAACCCGCGTGGATTCATCCAGCCGCTCGCGAATCAAAGGCAGTACTTTCGGTTAGGCAGGCGCCGTTATGGCAGCGCCTTCCCCGACACGGATCGCCTCTCGATAAGTGGCCGGTCTGACGTCCTGTAGCCTTAAAAGGAATGCCGCACGCCAATCTGCACACCGGTCTGACTGCTGTCGGCGGACGCGGTCCGATAAGCAGCAGACGTGCCGTTGTACGAGTCGAAGTTCAGCGCCGAGTGACGCGAATAACCCACTACGACATATAGATCGGTTCGCTTTGATAGCAGGTAATCGCCGATGGCCATGATCTGCTGGGGGCTGGCCGGCCTTGTCACCTCGCCATTCGTTCCGGTTGCTGTCCGAATGCGGTCATAGTAGTACGCAAGGGTCAGTATCTTGTCGACTGCGAACAGGTAGCGTGTAGCCACCCAGAAGTAATCGTCGCGTGCAACGTACCCGGCGAGCGGATCGTTCTTTCCATACCGATACCCGCCCATGAACTTGAACGCGGCGGTTGAATAGGTGACACCAATAGCCGCCTTTTCGAACCGCGCATAGTTGCTGCCAATCCCCTCTGAACGATGAAGGTTGTCGTATCCCACGCTCACAGAGAGTGTGCCGTTGTCGTATGCGGCAGCACCGCCATAGCCCGAACCATTCGAGAATTGCCCTGCAAGGTTGCTAAACGAATAGTGCCCCGTCAGCGTCACCGGTCCAAAAGCGTTTTTGTATTTGACGACGTTACTCTCCCAAAGATTCGAACCGACTTCCGCAACGACCGGTTCATAAGTACCTGAGAGATCCGTTGGCGACGACGGGTAAAGTGCATCCACGAGCGACGTGTACTGTCGACCGAAGCGCAGCGTGCCAGCCTTCGGAGATGTCAAACCGACCCACGCGCTACGACCAAAGAACTCCTGCATGAGAGCACCGTTAGGCACGAGAAACCCGCTCTCCACCTGGAATTCCGCCTTCAAACCACCTCCAAGATCCTCGTTGCCAGTCAGACCCCAGCGTGAGCCTCCCGAGCGAGCCCCGTCCGCCATTGACCAGCGATTGCCGCTCGCCGCAGGCTGGCCGGGATCGGTTGGCCAATGATTGGTGAACTCGATTGCGGTGTCGAGAATGCCATAGAGCGTTACACTCGATTCAGCATGTCCACAAACCGCAAACGTCCCGACGATCAGACCGGCGCACATCTGCCTCTTCATCAAAAGTCCCCTCCATTTAGAATTGCCATCTCGAAACTCTTTGCATCCCGCGTATTCGTGATTTTTGTGGCGGGCATTCTCTCCGCCGCATGGAAGCTGCGAACGGCGTTGCATATCGGACGAAGACAAACGGCGAATCTCGGTTTTGGCCGTAGCGTATCAATCAATGAATCTGCATTTTTTTATTTTGCATTACTACGAATACCGAAGATCGATAATTCACGCGCGGAAAAATTGACTATCTTTGCTCTTGTTTTACGATCTCGGCATCTCGGCGCCACCTGCCATGCAGGCCGGTCTGTACCGTCATTGAAGGACCAAGGATTCAACCCAGAGCCGATGCATCAATCGTGGGAACGCTTTAGCGCTTCGTCGCCTCCATATTTGCGTCTCGCACTGATGCAAACTATCGGGGGTCCGGTGATCGCTGTCTAACGATTAAAAATAACTACGCGATCTCGATAACCGATCACCGGCATTCAGCATGCCGGAGAAAAGAACCCAGTAAGTTCTATCGGACTTGTGGCTGGAGAAGCATCTGACCGGCGATCCCGGTTGCGATTTCACGAAAGTTGATGACCGCCGGATTGTCCGTTCCGGAATTCCATGCGGCGATCAGCTCATAGGGCGTGAGCAGTTCATCGAGCGGTAGGTAGATGACGTCGAGTTGATGGACGCGCGCCACCCACTGTGGCACCAGCGTAACGCCGAGACCCGCGCTAACCAGTGCGAGGAGCGTGTGAAGCTGTTCGGCCTCCTGGACGATTCGAGGCGCGAACCCGGCCGAAGCGCAGCACGCAACGATGATTTCCAGAATCCGGCTGTTCATTCTGCGGGGAAACAGAACAAACGGCTCGCTCGCCAGTTCAACGATTGAAAGCGCCGGCCGTGCGGCAAGCGGATGACCCTGCGGGATGGCTGCCACCAAAGGGCCTGCGGCAAGTTCAGCGGACTTGAGAGCATGCCCGGGCGACGGCGACGGCATGATCCCTATATCGATGGTTGAGGTGCGAATCGCCTCGATCTGCGCGCTTCGATCGAGCGGATGCAGCGTCAATTCGACTTGCGGCCAGGTCTGGCGAAAGTCCCGGAGTATCGGCGGCAGAATGGACCACAGTACGTTATCAACGAAGCCAATCGCTAGCCGTCCCACCGTACCATCTGCCGACGCGCGGGCGCGGCGCATCGCTTCATCGGCCCGACGCAGCAGATCGCGTGCTTCGGGCAAAAATATCTCACCGGGCACCGTGAGCCGGACATTGTGCCGTGAACGCTCCAGCAGCGAAAACCCGAGCTCTTCTTCAAGTAGTTTCACCTGATGGCTCACTGCGGACTGCACCACGTGCATACGCTGCGCGGCCCGGCCGAAATGCAGTTCTTCGGCCACTGCTGTGAAATACCGAAGTCTACGCAAGTCCATGATTAGCGGGTCGCGTCGAGCACGAGTTTGCCGCGTGCATGACCGGACAAGTTCTTTTGCAAGGCATCGGCGGCACGCGACAGCGGAAAGACCGTCTCGAGCTCTACTGTGAGCTCACCCGAATCAAACAGTGCCGCGATTGCAGTCAACTGAGCGCCGTCGGAGCGGGTGGCGAAATGCTTTCCCGTCACCCCACTTAACCTCGCGCGCTCGGCGTTTGGCGGACTCACCGGCGACACCAGGATGCCGCCGGGTTTTAACAACGACCAGGAACGATCCTGCGTTTCACCGCCAATCAGATCGAGGACGATGTCCACCGGCGAAATACTCTGTTCGAAGCGCTCTTCCCGATAGTCGATGACCTGCGTCGCGCCGAGCTGTCTGACGTACTCCAGATTGGCGGACGACGCCGTTCCGATGACCTCCGCACCGGCGATCCGGGCCAACTGCACCGCCATACTGCCAACGCCACCCGCAGCGCCGTGAATCAGCACGCGCTGACCCGGCTTGATATCAGCGTGCTCGTGCAACGCCTGCCATGCGGTCAACGCGGCCGCCGGCACCCCTGCCGCTTCAGGCAGCGAAAGCTTTTTCGGTACTGGAGCCAGGCGTTCAGCAGCGGCAACCACCTTGGTGGCATAGCCCCCCACGATACCGATGAAACCGAAGACTGCGTCACCCACTGCGAAGTCCGCGACCCCGGCGCCTAGCGCCGAAATCTTCCCCGACACTTCGACGCCTGGTGAGTAAGGCAGTGACAGCGGCAGGAATGCTTTCATCCTGCCTTCCAGAATTTTCCAATCGACCGGATTGACGCCGCTCGCAGCGACTTCGATCAGTACTTCGCCCTCGCCCGGGATGGGGTCGGGGATCTCTTCCAGCGTCAGACGCTCGGGTCCGCCATAGGCGTGGGCACGGATAGCTTTCATGGGTAACTCCTGATTGAACGAACAATCCCTATACAAACGCTCTTACGTATCAGATGACCGAGAGCAGACCGCCATCGACAAGCAAGGCAATGCCGGTGACATAGCTCGACATGTCCGAACCAAGCCACGCAACGGCGTCGCCTATTTCCGACGGCTTCCCCAGGCGGCGCAGCGGAGTGCGTTGCCGAAAGCCTTCCGAGGCTGCCGCAATGCCGGGATTCGTGCGCAGCAAATGCGTGTCGATCGTGCCGGGGCAGACCGCGTTGACGCGGATACCGTCTGGGCCGAGCGCATCCGCCAGCGCCTTGGCCATCAGCACGACGCCACCCTTGCTCGTGGAATAAGCGACGGTCATTCCAGCGCCCGCGATCCCCCCCATGCTCGCCATCAACACAATGCTGCCTGGCTTGCCACGCGCCTTCATCTGCCGCGCCGCGGCCTGCGCGCCGAAAAGCACGCCGTCAAGATTGACCGCCATCAACTTCCGGTAGTCGCTTTCGGCGACCTCGGGACCATCCTCGCGCAGCGTGATGCCGGCGTTGCAAACCATCACGTCGACTCCGCCGAACTCATTCGACGCATCGACCAGCGCGTCGACTTCCCCGTGCTGCGTCACGTCGGTGCGCTGAAACCGTGTAGGCACGCCCAGTGCTTCAATCTCGCTGATGGTCGACGCACCTCCCTCGTGCGGCGTCTCCGTGACGTCTGAAACGATCACGGCCTTCGCTCCATGGCGTGCCGCACTGATCGCAATGGCTCGACCAATTCCACTGGCTGCGCCTGTGACCAGTACAACCTTATCCCTGAGAACATCGCTCACTTTGGTATCCTCATAAATGTATCTGGCTAACCGCATGCCCTGAACCCGTGATCTATCGGCGCATGGCCGGCATCACGGCGTTGCTGTGCAAACGTTGACTATGCTTCACGCCTTCGTGCCGCCTGCGGGAAACGCACCGAGTTGCTGCATCAGCGAGAAGAGGTTCGCGACGCCCCAGTGCTCTACGATCTTGCCGCCACGCACGCGCATCGCGTCGACTGTTTCAAAATGGATCTTTCTACCGGTGGGCGGCACGCCAAGGAAAACGCCTTCGTGTGTGCCGCGATATGTCTTGTAGGTCGTCACCAGATCCCCGTCGGCTACCTGCCAATGGATGTTCGCGTGGAAATCGGGGAACGCGGCACGCAGCACGTGGTAAAGGGCGCGCGCGCCGTCCTTGTCTGGCGTGCAATTCGGCTGCGGCGTATGGTCGACGAAATCGTCCGCGAACAATTCGTCAAATATGTCGAAATTGCCGCCGCCTTGTACCTCTTCCGTATTGCGGCGAACTACAGCGATTGCTTCTTCGCTTGCAGTGCTATGGGTCACGTCATGCTCCAGAACGGTTTAGATGCGGTATTTTTATCGGCCGAATAATTAGTATGCCGATATATTGTGTCGATTCGCTGGGCAACAACGCCCAGCTCACTCGAAGACTTATCAGGAAAAGCTTTATCCGAACAGCTTCGCCGCCGTCTTCGCCACTATCTCACCCTGGTGGCGTGCGCCGGCCAGATCGATCTCGCTCGGCTGACGCGACCCGTCGCCGGCAGCGACGGTGGTTGCGCCATAAGGCGCGCCGCCGACGATCTCGCTCATGTTCATCTGCCCCTGATGGCTATAAGGCAGCCCAACGATAATCATGCCGAGATGCATCAGGTTCGTGATGATGGAAAAAAGCGTGGTTTCCTGGCCGCCGTGTTGGGTGGCAGTCGACGCGAACGCAGCACCAACCTTGCCGTTAAGCGCACCACGCATCCACAAACCACCGGTCTGATCGAGGAACGCTGCCAACTGCGACGACATGCGACCATAGCGAGTGCCAGTACCCACAATGATCGCGTCATAGTTCTCGAGGTCCGCGACCGTTGCGACCGGAGCTGCCTGGTCGAGCTTGAAATGCGAGGACTTTGCAACCTCCTCAGGCACCGTTTCCGGTACACGTTTGACGTCGACCTGAGCGCCTGCGCTGCGGGCACCCTGCGCGACGGCCTCAGCCATCTGCTCGATATGTCCGTACGACGAATAGTAGAGAACCAGTACCTTGGCCATCGCAATCTCCTTGGGGTAATGAAGCGGGCCGTCATGGCGCCGCAGGGGTGCAACAGATGTATTGCCGCGACGGCTCAAGGCCGTCCCGAGCGTCGTTATTGTGCGCTACCCACGAGCGGCAACTCGCGACGATTATCAAAGCTGAATGCGCCTGCGCCATAAGCCACCACCTGAAGCAGGCCGCCGGCCATCGCGACGTTCTTGAGAAAGTGGAACATCTGATTCTGGTCGCCGAGCGCGTGGTGAAAAATCAGTGCGGTAACAATCGAATACACTGCCAGCAGGACCGCCACGAGTCTCGTGCGATAGCCGACGATCAGCAGAACGCTGCCAACCAGTTCAAGAGCCATCGAGCCGAGATAGCCGAGTAGCGGTGCTGGCAATCCTAGCGAGCCGATGTAGCCGACGGTTGCTCCGGGCGCTGCGAGTTTGCTGAAGCCGCTTACGAGAAAGATGGCAGCGATGAGAATGCGCCCAACCAGCGGAAGAGTCTGATAAGAATTTGCGGAGGTAGAGTTCATGACGAGTTCCTTAAGTTTGAAAATAAGAGGTGAAGACCAGGGGGACTACTTGAGTGATTACCGGATGCGGCCGC
>NZ_JAXDPY010000159.1:0-9954 GCF_034668105.1 Paraburkholderia sp.
GCACCGAGCGCGCCGATCTCAACGCACTGGCTGAACGTTTCCAGGGCCTGACGACGCAACCGGCCGATCAGCCGCGCGCCGCCGAAGGACGCGACATGCTGCGGGAGTTCGTCGCGCAAAGCGGCGCCTCGGCGATCGAGCTGGCGCTGCAAGCGTATGCGCCCGGCGATCCCGTTACGCGTGACCGTTTGCATCGGTTGATCGAACGGCAGCACTTCCGCCTTGCGTGGTGGCGTACCGCTTCGGACGAAGTGAACTGGCGGCGTTTCTTCGACATCTCGACGCTGGCAGGTGTGCGGGTGGAGCGGCCTGAAGTATTCGAAGCGGTCCACGCGCTGATTTTCCGGTTGTATCAGGAAGGCGTGGTGGATGGTTTGCGGATCGACCACGTAGACGGTCTCGCTGAACCGCGCGAGTACTGTCAGCGTCTGCGCCAGCGCCTCACCGAACTGCGCGACACCGCGCCGTATGTGTTGGTTGAAAAGATTCTCGGCCGCGGCGAGCCGCTGCGCGACGACTGGCCCGTGGACGGCACCACCGGCTACGATTTCATGAGCGACGTGGGCGCGCTGTTGCACGATCCGGCCGGCGCCGAACCGCTCGCGCAGACGTGGACCGAACTCACCGGCCGCAGCCCGCGCTTCGCCGACGAAGCCCTGGCCGCGCGGCGCAAGATCCTCGCGGAGAACCTCTCGGCGGAACTGGACCGTGCGGCGCGCGCGCTGCATCGGATTGCGCGCGATTCATTGCCCACGCGCGATTTCACATTCACCGCGCTGCGGCGCGTGCTGACCGAACTGGTCGTGCATTTTCCGGTGTATCGAATCTATCCGCAGAACGCGCTGCGCAGCGCCGCCGACAACGTCTATTTCGAGCAGGCGCTGGCGGGCGCGCGACAAACGCTTTCGCGCGCGGACCATGTGGTGCTCGACCGGGTCAACGCCTGGCTCGGTGGCAGCGCCGAAGAAGTGCCGAACGCGCGGGTCAATCCATCGCAGCAGCAGGGGCCGAACGGCGCACCGCCCAGTCATGCGGGTTCCGCGCGGCGCACCGCGCAGACGCTGTTCTCGCAGTTGACCGCGCCGGTCGCCGCGAAGGCGGTTGAAGATACGGCGTGTTATCGCTATGGACGTTTGCTGTCGCGCAATGAAGTCGGCTCGGACCCGGGCGAATTTGCTTTGTCGGTCGAGCAATTTCATGCGGCCAATCTCGAGCGCTCACAACGCTTTCCTCACGCGATGCTCGCCACGGCCACACACGACCACAAGCGCGGCGAGGACGTGCGCGCGCGGCTCGCGGTATTGAGCGAGATTTCTCACGAGTGGAGCACGACGTTGCATGCGTGGTCGACCTTGAACGCGCCGCATCGGCGCGCGCTCGACGGCAAGCCGATCAGCAGCGTCGGCCAGGACACGAGCTACGATTGGGCGCCGGGCCCCGCCGCCGAGGCGATGCTGTATCAGACCCTGGTGGGCTGCTGGCCGCCAGATTTAAAACCGGACGATGAAGCGGGCGTCAAGGAACTGGCCGAGCGCGTCGCGCAATGGCAATTGAAGGCGTTGCGGGAAGCGAAGCTGCAAACCAACTGGCTCGCCCCGGATGAAGCGTACGAGGCCGGCTGCCGCGATTTCCTGTTCGATATCCTGGCGCCGCAGCGGCGCGATGGGTTTCTGCGTGAGGTGTCCGCGTTCGTAACGCGGATTGGTCGCGCGGGTGCGCTCAACAGTTTGCAGCAGACGGTGTTGCGGCTGGCATCGCCTGGGATTCCCGATCTTTATCAGGGCACGGAATTGTGGGACTTCAGTCTGGTCGATCCAGACAATCGCCGGCCCGTTGATTTTGCGAAGCGCGAGGCGTGGCTGGCGCAGACGCCGCCATCGGAGTTTCTGGCGAACTGGCATGACGGCCGGGTGAAGCTTGCGGTGGTGCAGCGTGTGCTGGCGTTGCGCGCGCATTTACCGGAGCTGCTCAGTCAGGGGACGTATCTGGCACTCGAGGTGCGCGGGACGCAGGCGTCGAATGTGATCGCGTTCGCACGGCGGCATGGGAACGCGTGGGCTGTGGTGGTGGCGAGCCGGCTTGCTGCCGGCTTACTCGATGAGGACGGCGATTTGCCGATGGTCGACCCGGCTAACTGGGGCGACACGGCGATCGCCATGCCTGCGGACCTCACGGCGCGGGCGCTGTTCGACTGGTTGAGTCCGGCGGCGCCCAAAGTGGATGAAGACGGCTTGCTGTATCTGCGCGATGCATTAGGCGCGATGCCTATCGCGGTGCTGGTGGAGGACGGCGTGCCGCGCAGTTGACGAGGCAAACAAGTCGGGTAACATCGGCGCACAAATAAATGCCCCCGAGCGCGCCGATGCAGATCGACTGGCCGACTATTCAAATCGGACACGCCGACACATCCCACGGCACCGTGGTCGACATATTGGGCTGGATGATTCCGCTGGACCCGCAAGCACATACGGTCGACTACTTCCTGCTAAGCGCCGACGAGCCCTGCTGCGGGGGCTGCGTGCCGCGTAATCCGCTGACCTCCATTGAAGTCTATCTGGCCGCACCGCTCGCGCCGCAGGCAGAGCCGCTGGCTTTGCGCGGCCGGCTGCCCAGGCGGAAGCGGCAGCGATTCTGAGGGACAATTACCGGCGGGTGTTTGAGGCGTCGGTGGGGTGAGGTTGCATGCCTGTGCGCAGCGGCGACCCTACCGCCCTGCCGCCCACAGCAATGAAAGCCCCGAAGACAGCATCAACCCGTCAACCACCAGTTTGAAAACCGCGGGGCTCATCCGGACCACGATCAGCCGCGCGGAAAAAGACCCGATCATGAGTGCCGAGCCGGTGATCAACCCGTCGATCACCACATGCAACGGCAACGCGCCGAAGTGATTGAAAACCGCGACTTTGGTGCCGTACACAGCCAGTGATCCCGCGGCTTCCGTCGCCAGAAAAGCGCCTTTCACAAGGCCATACGACATAAACACGGGCACTGTGATCGGCCCAGTGGAAACGACAATGCCGGTAAGAAAACCGACAACACCGCCGATCAGCGAAAGCTGCCACAAAGAAAACTTGATAGCCCGCCGCGCCAGCCAGCGCCGCGTAGGCACCATCGCGACAAAAAACAGCCCCAACGCGAGTTCGACCGCGTGGGGCGGCAACGCAAGAAGCGTTCGCACACCCAGCGCCGCACCCGGCACCGCAGTCAAGCAATAAGCGCCGCAAGCCCGCCAGTCGATCTCGCGCCACCACGCAAGAATCTTTCCGAAGTTGCCCATGATCGCGGCGATCGCCATGATCGGCACCGCTTGCTGCGGGCCGAACAGCATGACGAGAACGGGCATCAGCATCATGGACGAGCCCGTACCGATCACGCCGCTCAACGTGCCGGCCAGCAAACCGACGCACAGCACCAGCAAATAACCCATTCCGCCCCCGGTCGTATGGATAGCGATTTTACTTGAGCAACGGTTCAGCGGACCTGAGACGGGCCTGACGTTGGAAGCCGCTCAACCGCCTTCATCGTCGAAGGTTCTCGGATAAACGCGTACCAGCACGATTCGCGGTCCCTTCATCTTTTTGACCACCACGTCGAAGCGATCGAACTCGACGCGCTGCCCTTCGGTCGGCAGGTCATTCAGCGCCTGAATCACAAGGCCGCCGACCGATTCGGCCTTGCCTTCGTCGATGTCGATCCCGAGCGCGCGCTCCAACGACACCACCGGCAAGCTGCCCTTGCCCATCAGCGTGCCGTCGTCCATGCGCGTCCAGTCGGCGTCGCCCTGGCGGAATTCGTCGTGTATCTGCCCAACCAGTGCACCCAGCAGATTATCCAGCGTCAGAAAGCCGATCGGCTTCGAATTCTTGTGCCCAACCAGCGCGAAGTGCGGCGCGCCCTTGCGGAAGCGGCGAAACAGTTCGAGCGCGGGCATGTCGGGCTTCACATACTGCACGGGCCGCGCATATTTGGAAAGGTCGTCGAGCGTGCTGCCCGCGTGTCGCGCCAGCAGCAAATCCTTCAAATGGATCATGCCGGCGACGCGCTCGCCGGCGGCGTCTTCGAACAGCGGATAGCGGCTGAAGCGGTGCCGCGCCACCACCTGCATGTTTTCGCGCAACGGCAAATCGCGCCGCATGGCGACCATTTCGTGCGAAGGGCGCATCAGATCCGAGACCGTCATGCGCGAAAAATCCAGCGAATGCGCAATCGTGTTCCATTCGTCCTGGCTGTATGCGCCTTCCGGCGAACCCAGTTCAGTTGCGACATTGGCGCGGCGGCCGCGCAAGATCAGCTTCAGTTCGTCGGTCGAGTAACGCGAATCGTGGCCGTGGTCCGCGTCGAGACCTGCGAGCTTCAACACCGCGTTGGCACTCGTATTGAGCACCCAGATTGCCGGATACATCGCCCAATAGAAACCGTACAGCGGCGTGGCGGCCCACAGCGAGACCTTCTCCGCCTCGCGAATAGCCAGCGACTTCGGCGCCAGTTCGCCCACCACGATATGCAGGAACGAAATGCACGAGAACGCGAAGAACAGCGAGATGCCGTGGATCAGCTTCTCCGATTCCACGCCAAGCAGGCTGAAGACGGGCGTGAGCAGTTCCGCGAACGCAGGCTCACCGATCCAGCCAAGCCCAAGCGACGCCAGCGTGATACCGAGCTGACAGGCGGACAGATACGCGTCGAGCCGGCCGTGCACTTTTGCCAGCAAACGCCCGCGCATGCCGTGCCCGGTCGCGAGACTCTGCACGCGCGTCTGGCGCAGCTTCACCAAACCGAATTCGGCGGCGACAAAAAAACCGTTGAGGGCAACGAGGAACAACGCACCGATAAGGGCGACAACCTGGATCAAAGCGAAACGCTCCGGCAACGAAAGTTGTCAGTATAAAGGGCGAAAGTTTGCTGAAAGCTAACCGCGTCCGGCAACGCATGCCGGCAATGGCCGCTCACGTTGCCGCGGTTGCGCTCAGCGGCACATGCAGCGCGAGCGTAGCCGTTTCGCTTTCAGGCGCCTCGCTTTGCTCGAAACTGCCGCCGTGCGCTTCCGCAACGCGCTTGCACAGCGCGAACACCCACGCGATCCGCTTGGCTTCGCGCGGTTCGCGTGCCTGCTGGCGGGCAAAGGCTTCGAGCAAGTGCGGCACCGAAGCATCGGTCAAAGCCCCGGCGCCCTGCGTGAAGGTGACACTGGCGTACCACCTGGAGGCATCCGCGCGCGCAGCCAGCGTAACCACGGCGCCCGCCGCGCTCGCTTCGACGGCAAACGTGAGCATCACCCACAGCGCGGCGGCCAGGCGTTCGCGATCGCCGTTGAGCTGCTCGGTGGCGAGTTGCGACTCCACCTTGACCTCGACGCCACGCATGCGGGCCAATCCGGAGCGGACTTCTTCCGCTGTTTCGTCGAGTAGCGGATGCAGCGGAAACGGCGCGTAAGCGAGCGCCAGCGACTTGGTCTCGGCCCGCGTGGCGTCGACGATCGTCTCCAGCAACTTCACCTGCTGGTCCACGCCGTTGCGAATGCCGGTGACGGCGCGCTGCGAGTTGGGGTCGTTCGCATCGAGCTTGCGCTCCAGCACATACGCCCAGCTATGAATGGCGTTCAGCGGACCCCGCAGGTCGTGCGACACCAGCGACAGCACGTGGTCGCGCATGAACAGCGCAGTCTCCGCGCGCAGATGTGCGGTGCGTTCGGATACGGCGAAGCCGGAAGCACCCGGCTGTGGGCCCGTGGTTCCGGTGGAAGACGTTGTCACGATCGAGCCCTCTCAGGCAGTGCAGGAAATATTGAAAGAAGCCTCATTATAGGCATGCTGTCCGGCGCAACCAGCCTGGCCGGACGGCCAATACTGACGCAAACCGCATGCCACGCGGTAATCCTCGGCGATGCGTCGCCAACACGCCTACAATGTCGGTTTTTACGTTTTTGAACCAAGGAGCGACACATGTCGACTGTGACTACCGAATCCGGCCTGAAATACGAAGATATCGTCGAAGGCAGCGGCGCTGAAGCCGTTGCCGGCAAGACCGTCAGCGTGCACTACACGGGCTGGCTGACCGACGGCCAGAAGTTCGACTCGAGCAAGGACCGCAACGACCCGTTCGCGTTCGTACTGGGCGGCGGCATGGTCATCAAGGGCTGGGACGAAGGCGTGCAAGGCATGAAGGTCGGCGGCACGCGCAAGCTGACAATTCCGCCGCAACTCGGCTACGGCGTGCGTGGCGCGGGCGGCGTGATTCCGCCGAATGCAACGCTCGTGTTCGAAGTCGAACTGCTCGACGTCTAGGTTTTCCCTGTTTTGTAATCGGGTGCATTGCCGATGAATCACGCCGTCGTCACCGCTCCCAGCGTTTCGTTGCGCCGCTACGGTGCGATCGAAGCGTCGGACGTACACGACTTTCATCAGGTCGTGCTCGGACTCGACGGCGCGATGGTGATGGCGGTGAACGGCGTCGCGCAACAGATCGACGCCCGTTCCGCCTGGCTCATTCCCGCAGGTGCACGGCACGACTATGCGGGTATCGGCGAGAACCGGCAGTTGGTGCTGGATCTGCCGGCCGCCTCGCTGGCCGTGCCGGAACGTCTGTTCGACCACGCGCGCGCCGTGATGGTGGATGCGTCGCTCACGCAACTCGTGCATCGGATCGCGGCGCACGCCGCGGGCGGCGCGCAAGGCAACGCTCCGGATACGCGGCGTTTTCATTGGGACGCGGCGGCACGCCTGGGCGCTGCGCTGGTGGCGGACTCCGGCACAACGATGGCGGGCGCGCCGGCGCCCGGCGCCGGTCTGGATTTCGCACGCATCGACCGTTGGCTGCGCGCGCATCTGTCGGAACCGCTGCGTATTGCCGACCTCGCCGCCCATTGCGGCTTCGGCATGCGGCGCTTTCATCAGCTTTTTATCGAAGCCTTCGGCGAAACACCGCATCGCTATTTGCAGCGTTTGCGGCTCGATACCTCGCTTGGCCTGCTGTCCGATCCACGCTTATCGCTCAGCGATATCGCGCTGGAAATCGGCTTCGGCGATCAGAGCGCTTACACGCATGCGTTCACGCGGCGCTTCGGGCTGGCGCCCGGACAGTGGCGCGCGACCCGGCATCGAAGTTACGCCTGAACCGCGGCTTCCGTACCGTTACCAACAGTTAAATCTGGCAAACAAGGCCGTTCGAATCAAACGTGTCATTGCGTCACACGCGTCAGGCAACAGCACGACGCAGCTTCGCGATTGCCAGCCGTCACCTCACCCCCTCGCTTCCTCTGCCAGCCCGCTGCATCAGGGCCTTTGGCAAACGACATTTCGATCTCACCGCAGACGTCGCACCTGCGCATGAATGTGCGACCGCTCGAATCGTATCGTCGCACCCCGTAAATAAAGTTGAACCCACCTCCGATGCGAAAGCCAGAGCTACGGGGTGCGTAATATTTTTTCTGTTCTATCGACGCACTCCAATCCCAATGCTTTACACCTTTGGAGGTATACGATGGAAAATCTGGCTCTTCAAATTGCTCAGAACTCCGTATGGAACAAGTGGGTTGCCGCCAACTCCGCTCAGACGGACGGCTGCATCTCCGGCACCAAGGAAGGTTGCATTTCCGCTGGAAAGGCAGGCTGCATCTCGATCGCCATGGCGAAGCCACTGCCCAAGACCGGTTGTATCAACTAATCGCTGCACGTCGAACGTGAGCTGACAGGCGCAGCCTGCTGACCTGGCGAGCTCATCAAGCTGGTCCTTGCACACTACAAGGACCAGCTTCCGTCGACATCGCAACCAGGCTACGGAGCGCATATGGAAAACCAGCCAACAGTCGATGTAATCGAGCAGGTCAAGGACATTCCCATTTACCAGCAGTCGATCGCGGAGAGATTTTTCCCCATTCTGGAAAAGCCGGCAATCGCACTGGACTTCCCCGACAACTGGATGACGCCGCGACTCGCCGCAGCGCTGAAAACAGGTGACGCCGAGTTCGTCCTCTCAACCGGCACCCATCACGCGAGGATGCACATCATCCGTCCTCCTTATTTTCTGTTGAACTCCTACTATCAACTGTGGAGCCAACACCCCGATATCGGCTTCACCTGGCAGCAACAGTGTCAGCGCGTATCGCTCACTACAGTGCTGGCGACCGAACATGTTGCACGCGTGAACGCCCGAAAATACGGCAAGCACGCGATCGAAATGGCCTCATCCGCGATGCGGCGGCTCGATGCGCGCACCATGTACCTCAATCAGAAGCTCGATCCAGCCCAGTGGGAACGCGCCGACATTGAGCGCATGCTTGACGATATCGTGGCAGCCCGGCATTGCCATCCAAATGGGCTTTACCATCTGGACTGTTCCAGCTACCACCTGGCGCATTTCGTATTGAAGGTCGCGCAATATGGACTTGCAGCCCGCTTCCCCAAACCTGCCAGCATCATCCACGCTTACGAGTACACCCCAATAAACGTCCGGCGGTTCCTGCTGGAAAATTTCAGTTGCCCGCTCATCGATCTGTTCGGCAGCACCGAACTCGGCTATCTCTACTACAGCGACCGTCACGGAAACTACTCGCCGTTTCTCGACAAAATGCGCCTGGAACTCGTGCCGTTTGCGACGAGCAACACAATCTTCAGCATGATTGTGTCGAGCGTGCGTAACCCCTATATGCCACTGATCCGCTACCGCTCCGGCGATTGCGTCCGGACTGCGGACGGCTCTGCGGACCCCGAGAAAATTGTCCGGTTTTGCGGCCGCGAAAAAGAAATGATGCGGGCTTCGCACGGGATCGTGTCGCAAGCCGATTTTGACGATCTGATCTGCGCCGCCTCGCCGAATATCTTCGTCTACCAACTGCATCCGGAAGAGAAGTCTCAAGCCTGCCTGCATTACACGACGTTCGATGGCGCCCCGCTCCTGCCGCGCGAAGCCGCTGATCTGCAAAGGCGTATTCAGGAAGCGACGGGAACGAATTGCACTCCCTTGCATCGCACGCATATCGACATCGGCAAGTCGGGCAAATATGCGTGGCTCGCGAAAAAATAAAGGCCGCCCAACACGTTCCAATCGCTTCCCTGCAACGAGGAAAACGCATGCATTCCACGCTTCCTGCTTCGGCCATCGACGCAAAGGTATTGCTCGGTCACGATCTCCATTCGGAAGTCATCCTCTATTTCATCAAGCGCACCGGGTCGTCTTCCGACTACGTGGAGCGGCAACTCACGGAATGCCTGCGCTATCTTTATCTGGTCTCGAAGCACCGCGAGCAACTAAGTGGGCTTTTTTTGCCGGTCGAGCAGCAGATCGATGAAATCTGGCACTACCTCATTCTGCAAACACGCGAATACCGCACACTTTGCGAAGAACGCTTGCCCGGCGGTTTCTTTATCGAACACCGCAGTTGTCCTTACGCGACTTATCAACAGGAGCCGAGCCGCGAGCAATTGATCGAGCAATCGCTTCGCTGGTTACCGTTGTACCGGGAATCCTTCGGTCCATTCGACGAGGCCGCGTTGCCGCATTGGACCATGCCACGTTTTCTTCGCGACGAAATGGGCCTCTCGTTGTCGGAGATCGCGCAGCTCGAAGCCCGCAAGAGGGCGTGAGCGTAGACGCCATGTCAGGCTACCGGGACGCCCGGCATCGGGAAAGCGGGCGAGGCAGCTCACCCGCTAGCGCGCTTGCCCTCGCAGTCATCCTCGCCTGCCAGTTGATGATCGTGCTCGACGGAACCGTGGTCTATGCGGCACTGCCGCGTCTTCGGGCGGACCTCGGACTTGCGCGCCCGGATCTGTCCTGGGTGCAGAACGCCTATATGCTGACTTTCGGCGGCTTCATGCTGCTGGGCGCTCGCACCGGCGACCTCCTCGGACACCGCCGCGTCTTCCTCGCCGCCAGCGCGGCGTTTGTCGTGGCGTCGTGTGCCGCTGGGCTCGCGCTGTCCCTGCCTGAGCTACTCATCGCGCGCGGCGTGCAAGG
>NZ_JAXDPY010000160.1:0-16131 GCF_034668105.1 Paraburkholderia sp.
CGGACGTAGTCAGGGACGCGCTCAGCGGTGCAGTCTCCGGCGAACAACGGGTGAGGCGCAGGAAGGCCGGCGAGCGGTCCGAGCCACTCGAGCGGGGTGAGCGGCTCAAATACTCCGATCCGCCCAAGCGGCACAAGCGGCCCAATCGGCCAAAGCGGCACAAGCCGCCCAATCGGCACAAGCGGCGTAAGCGTGCGGACATGCTGTGCTTCATGAAGCTCTCCGAAAGGATGGCGCAAGGCATGGTGCCGAGCGCCCTGCCTGTCAGGCAGATTTTTGCTTCGCGAGTTCCTCGTCACGCAGCGCGCGGCGCAGAATCTTGCCGACGTTGGTTTGCGGCAACTCATCGCGGAACTCGACGAGCTTCGGCACCTTATACCCCGTGAGGTTCTTGCGGCAGTGGGCGATCACCTGTTCGGCAGTCAGCGACGGATTGCGCTTGACGATGAATACTTTCACCCGTTCGCCTTGCGCCGCGTCGGGCACTCCGATTGCGGCGACTTCGCGCACGTCCGGCAACGCCGCGATCACGTCTTCGACTTCGTTCGGATAGACGTTGAAGCCCGACACCAGAATCATGTCCTTCTTGCGATCGATCAGACGGATGAAGCCACGCGAATCCATCACGCCGATATCGCCGGTGGCGAGCCAGCCATCGTCGTCGATCACCTTGGCGGTTTCCTCCGGACGATTCCAGTAGCCTTTCATCACCTGCGGACCCTTCACGCACAGTTCGCCGGCTTCACCGATGTTGGCCCACGTGCCATCGTCTTTCCTGAAGCGCACTTGCGTGGACGGCGCGGGCAAACCGATCGAGCCTTCGAAGTCGCGCAGATTGGTCAGGTCCACCGGATTCATCGACACGATCGGCGAGCACTCGGTCAGCCCATAGCCTTCGATGATCGGTTTGCCGGTGACCGCCTTGAACCGGTCCGCGACCGACTTCTGCGTGGCCATGCCACCCGCCATCGCGAGCTTCAGGTCGGAGAAGTCGCGCTTGCAGAATTCCTCGTTGTCGAGGAACGCGTTGTAGAGCGTGTTCACCGCCGTCATGCCGGTGAATTTCTCGTGCCGGATGATCATCATCACGCGCTTCATGTCGCGCGGATTGGCGATCAGGATGTTGCGTCCGCCAAGTCCCATGAAGATCAGCGCGTTCACGGTCAGCGAATAGATGTGGTACAGCGGCAGCGGCGTGAGCACCGTTTCGATGTCGCCGCTCAGTTGCCCCTGCGACCACGCCTTCGCCTGCAACAGGTTGGCGATGATGTTCCGGTGCGTGAGCATCGCGCCTTTGGCGACGCCGGTGGTGCCGCCGGTGTATTGCAGGAAGGCAATGTCCTGGTGAGTGGGGCGCACCGGCGTCAAGGGCCGCGTGTAGCCGATCGAGAGCGCTCCGAGCAGCGGCACGGCTTTCGGCAGGTTGTATGGCGGCACCATCTTCTTCACATGGCGCAGCATGAAATTGAGCAGACGTCCCTTCAGATTCAGGCCGTCGGCCAGCAGATCGCCGAGCCCGGTCACGATGACGTTCTGCACCTTGGTGCCCGGCAACGCATCTTCAACGGTCTTCGCGAAGTTCTCGAACACGATGATGGTTTGCGCGCCGCTGTCCTTCAGTTGATGTGCGAGTTCGCGCACCGTATAGAGCGGATTCACGTTGACCACCACGCCGCCCGCTTTCAGCACGCCAAACAGCGACACGGGATACTGGAACGTGTTCGGCAGCATGATCGCGACGCGCTCGCCGGGCTTCACGCCGATGCTTTGCAGATACGCGGCAAATGCGGTCGCTTTGCGGCCGAGTTCGCCATACGTCAGATTCGCGCCGACACTCACATACGCGACGCGCTCGCGAAACTGCGCGATGCATTCGTCGAAGAACTGCACGAGCGACTCGTACTGCTTGACGTCGATTTCGTGCGGTACGTCGGCCGGATAGGACGCGTACCAGATGCCGTCGGTCCTCGGCGTTTGAGTCACAGCCTGACCAGGCGCTTGACCAGGCACCTGAGCGGGCGCCTCGCCCGCTGCATTCGCGAGCGGTGTGGACACGGCGGCGGCCGGGAGCGGGGCTTGCGTGGGCTGGGTCATGGGTCATCTCCTGAAGCCGTGGCTTCGTATGGTTGTGTGCTGGTCTTGCAGCCGGTCAGCGTTCCAGAATCGCCACCACGCCCTGGCCGCCCGCCGCGCAGATCGAGATCAGCCCGCGCGCCGTGCCGGCCGGTTTGTCGAGTTGCGCGAGCATTTTCGCGAGTCCGGCGACGATGCGGCCGCCCGTGGCGGCAAACGGATGGCCGGTGGCGAGCGAGCTGCCATTCACATTCAATTTTGCCCGATCGAGCGCGCCGAGTGGCTGAGGCAAACCGAGTTGCGTCCGGCAATACTCGTCATCCTGCCATGCCGCGAGCGTGCACAACACTTGCGCGGCGAAGGCTTCGTGAATTTCGTAGAGATCGAAGTCCTGCAAGCTGAGCCCCGCGCGGGCCAGCATGCGCGGCACGGCGTAGGCGGGCGCCATCAGCAGGCCTTCTTTCTTGTCGAAAAAGTCGACGGCGGCGGTTTCGGACCAGCTCAGATAGGCCAGCACCGGCAAGCCGTGCTGGGCCGCCCAGGCATCGCTCGCGAGCAAGACGGCGGAAGCGCCGTCCGTCAGCGGCGTCGAATTACCCGCGGTCAGCGTGCCCGCGTCGCGATCGAATACCGGCTTCAGACCGGCGAGCTTTTCGAGCGTCAGGTCGGAGCGCAGATTATTGTCACGCGCGAGGCCACGGTAGGGCGTCATCAGATCGTTGACGAAGCCGCGCGCATACGCGTCGGTGAGCTTGCGGTGACTGTCGTAGGCAAGCACGTCCTGCGCTTCGCGCGAAATGTTCCAGCGCTTGGCCATCAGTTCGCAATGCTCGCCCATCGACAGCCCGGTGCGCGGTTCGCCGTTGCGCGGCAGCAGCGGTTTGAAAAACATGCCGGGCCGCAGTTTGGCCAGCGCGCCGACACGTTGGCCGGTGCTCTTGCCGCGATTCGCTTCGAGCAGGATCTTGCGCATGCGCTCGTTGACGCCGATCGGCGCATCGGATGTCGTATCGACGCCGCCCGCGATGCCCACTTCGATCTGCCCGAGCGCGATCTTGTTGGCGACCAGAATGGCCGCTTCCAAACCGGTGCCGCAGGCCTGCTGCACATCGTAGGCGGGCGTTTCCTTCGCGAGCGTGGTGGACAGCACGGCTTCGCGCGTCAGGTTGAAATCACGCGAATGCTTGATGACGGCGCCGGCCGCCACTTCGCCGAGGCGTTCGCCGTGCAGGTTGTACCGGTCGATCAGGCCTTGCAGCGTGAAGGTCAGCATGTCCTGGTTCGACGCGGTCGCGTAGGCGGTGTTCGAGCGGGCAAACGGAATCCGGTTGCCGCCGATAATGGCGACGCGGCGCACGGCGGGCAGCGGGTTGGACATGCTCGGCTCCTTTGGGTCGTTCATCGTTGTTGATTTGCGCTCACAGCAGCTTCCACTGCATGCGCCCGCGCAAATGCGGTTTTTCCCCGGTGATATCGCGTACCTCGAGATCGCGCTCGATCAGCGAAGGCGACGCGCTCCACAGCGACGCTTCGCCCGGCAGCAACATCGGCAGCTTGAATTCGGCGGACAGTGTGGCCTCGGCGAGCGGCTTCGGCGGTTGCTGCGCGGCGGCGGCGCGCGCCAGCGTCCACATGCCGTGCGCAATGGCGCGCGGAAAGCCGAACGCCTTCGCGGATAGCGTGCTCAGGTGAATCGGGTTGTAGTCGCCGGACACGCGCGCGTAGTCGCGGCCCAGTTGCGGCGGCAACTGCCAGCGCGCAATGCGTTGCAGCGGGTCGTGCCCGAGTTCCAGCGGATCGAGCGGACTGCCGCTCGCCGGCACGCCGCGTTTCAGATACACGCTGTCGCCGTCCCAGACCGCTTCGCCGCGGCGGTACATGCGGGTATGCAGCACGAACGCCTGACCCTTGTCGTGCCGCAGCAGCGCGCCGAACTCCACCTCGACGCGCAACAGGTCCTTGCAGGCGAGCGGACGACGCAACCGCACATGGTTCGCCAGATGCACGAGGCCGAGCGCCGGCCACGGAAACGCCGGGTCGGTCAGCATCAGCAGATGCAGCGGGAAGGCGAGCAGATGCGGATAGGTGAGCGGCACGCCGTGTTCGGGAATGAAGCCGCAGACCCGCGAGTAACGCCAGATCGGTCCGGCGTCCAGCACCACGGCCGGGCGCACCAGCCGCAATGCCGGCAAATGCGTATCGCGCCCGCGTTTGACGATGCCGGACAACGCGCGCGCGTACAGCTTCGCGGGCGCGGGCAGCTGCTCGATGACGACGGTCTTCGGACGGGCCACGCTCGCTGCGTGGCCACTGCGGAACGGCTCACCCGGCTCGCCCATGTTCACGCTCCAATCAGGCTTTGTCCGCACACGCGCACCACCTGGCCGCTCACGCCCGCCGCTCCCGGATGCGCGAGCCACGCGATGGTCTGCGCGACATCCACCGGCTGGCCGCCCTGGCTCATCGAATTCATCCGGCGGCCGGCTTCGCGGATGGTCAGCGGAATCTTCGCGGTCATCTGCGTTTCGATGAAGCCGGGCGCGACCGCGTTGATGGTGATGCCGCGTGCCCGCAGATGCGGCGCCATGCTTTGCACCCGGCCGATCACGCCGGCTTTCGACGTCGCGTAATTGGTCTGGCCGAGATTGCCGGCAATGCCGCTGATCGACGACACGCCGATGATGCGGCCGCCGTCGCGCAGAATACCGGCTGCGAGCAGCCCGTCGTCGATCCGTTCCTGCGCGGACAGGTTGATGTCGATCACGCTTTGCCACGCGGCGTCGGTCATCTTCGCGATGGTTTTGTCCCTGGTGATGCCCGCGTTGTGCACGACGATATCCACGCCCTGTTCGTCGAGCGCCGCGGCGATCTGCGCGGGCGCCTCGGGCGCGGCGATGTCGAAGGCGAGGGCGGTGCCGTTCAACTGGCGCATCGTCGCATCGAGTGCGTCGCGCGCTGACGGAACGTCGATGCCGATGACGTGCGCGCCTTCAGCGGCGAGCACGCTCGCAATCGACGCGCCGATGCCGCGCGCCGCGCCGGTGACCACGGCCCGCCTGCCCGCGAGCGGCTGGTTCCAGTCGAACGCCGGCAACGCGTCGGCACCGCCGTGCAGGCCGATGCGCACCACCTGGCCCGACACATACGCGGAGCGCGGCGATAGAAAAAATCGCAACGTCGCCTCGATGCCGTTCTCGGCACCTCGCTCCACGTAGACGAGATTCGCGGTAATGCCGCGTCGCGCTTCCTTGCCGAGCGAACGCGCGAGGCCTTCGAGCGCGCGCTGCGCGGTCCATTGGCGCGGGCTTGCACAGGTTTCCGGCGGACGCCCCAGCACGATGATGCGGCCGCACTTGCCGAGCGAGCGCAACGTGTCGTGGAAGAAGCCGTGCAGCGGTTCGAGCTGGCTGCTGTCCTCGATACCGCTCGCATCGAACAGCAGCGCCGTGAGCTTGCCGTGCGAACCGGATTCGGCCGGTTCGAAACGGCCCGTCATCAGACCATGGCGATTCGCGAGTGGTACCCATAACCCGGCGCTTTCGTGCGCCACGCTGGTCACGCCGATGCTGTTGACGAGATTCGCGAGCGCGTCGAGCAGATGCGGCTCGCGACCCGCGCCGATCGCGATCAGGCCGTCGAACTCGGGCCGGTCGGCGCGATAGCGGCGCAGTACCTCGGGCTTCGGTAAGCCTAGCGAGCGCGCGAGGCGCGCACCGAACGGCGAATTGACGAAGTTCAGGTAAGAGTCGTTCATATTGTCGTTGCTCCGCTGGCCACGTCCGGAGAAAGTCCCGCGCCCTGAAGAAAGTCCCATTGGGGGATCGGACGTGTGTCAGTGTGCACCCAGTTTGGGGCCTCTGGGGACGCCCCGCCTGGATGTTTTTTTAAGGTGCTCAGGCCGCGAGTTCCAGCGCTTTTTCGAGCGCGTCCTTGCGCTGTTGCAGGTTGGCGAGCATGTCGAAGTCGGCCGGGAAGTCGTCGACTTTCACGACCTCCGCGCCATAGCGCGCATAGTCGTCGAGCACGCGGCGCTCGTCGGCGTCGATCAGGCCTTTCTGCTGGGCCGCTTCGGTCCACGCAGCCAATTGCGGCAGGCTCTGAGGCATCGGTTCGAGCAGGCCTTGCCTGACCGCTTCGCGCAGCTTCTGCTCGATTTGCGTGAAGCGCGGATTCAGCTCGAACACGAGCTCGCCGTAGCCGAGCGCATCGACATCCGGATGCGGCACATACGAGTCGGACACGAGGCGCTCGCGCGCAGCGCCCGGCGTTTGCATCAGTTCCGCGATCTCGGTGCCGAGGCGATCGGACGGCTCGCGGTACGGCAGGCCGAACGGGAAGGCCAGCACCCGCACGAGACTCGCGGCGAGGCGATTCGGGTAATTCGCGAGCACGCCGTCGAGCGCGTGTTGCGCCTTGTACAGCGAATCTTCGACACCCCAGCGCAGCAGCGGCAAATCTTTTTCCTGGCGGCCTTCGTCTTCGAAACGCTTGAGCGTCGCGGAGATCAGGTAGAGCTGCGAGAGCACGTCGCCCAGACGCCCGGAAAGGCGTTCACGCCGTTTCAGATCGCCGCCGAGCACGAACATGGAGACGTCGGCGAGCAACGCGAACGCAGTCGAGAGGCGGGTCGCCGCGCGGTAGTACGGCAGCAGCGGCGCATGGGCCAGGCGCGGCTTGGCGATGAACGCACCGCCCGTGATGCCGTACACGAAACTGCGCACCACGTTGGAGAGCGTGAAGCTGACGTGACCGAAAAAGGCCGCATCGAAATCGCGCAGCGCGCGGGCGTGATCCGTGTCGCGCGTGGCCGCCATTTCCTTCAGCACATACGGATGACAGCGAATCGCACCCTGGCCGAAGATGATCAGGCAGCGCGTGAGAATGTTCGCGCCTTCCACGGTGATCGCGATCGGCACCTGCTGATAGGCGCGCGCGAGAAAGTTCGACGGCCCCATGCAAATGCCCTTGCCGGCGGCGACGTCCATACCGTCGTTGATGACCATGCGGGCGCGTTCGGTGATGTGATACTTCGCGATCGCCGAAATCACCGACGGTTTCTCGCCAAGGTCCACCGCATGCGCGGACAAACGGCGCGCGGCATCCATCACATAGAGGTTGCCGCCCATGCGGCCGAGCGCTTCCTGCACGCCCTCGAACTTGCCGACGGCAGTGCGGAACTGACGGCGAATCGCCGCATAGGCACCGGTGCCGCGCACGGCGATCTTCGCCATCCCGACATTCGACGACGGCAGTGAAATCGCGCGGCCCGCCGCGAGACATTCCATCAGCATGCGCCAGCCGTTGCCGACCTGCGCGCGGCCGCCGATCACCCAGCCGAGCGGAATGAAGACGTCTTTGCCCGAATTCGGACCGTTCTGGAATACCGCGTTCAGCGGCCAGTGACGGCGGCCGATATTGACGCCCGGATGGTCGGTCGGAATCAGCGCGCAGGTGATGCCGGGTTCGTCATCCGGGCCGAGCAGATGGTCCGGATCGAGGGCGCGGAACGCGAGACCGAGCACGGTCGCGATCGGTCCGAGCGTGATGTAGCGCTTGTCCCATGTGACGCGAAAGCCGAGCGTCTCGCGGCCTTCAAAGCTGCCCTTGCAGACGATGCCGACGTCGGGAATCGCCGCCGCATCCGAACCGGCGTACGGACTCGTCAACGCGAAACAGGGGATTTCATCGCCCCGCGCGAGGCGTGGCAGATAGTGGTTCTTCTGCTCTTCGGTGCCGTAGTGCATCAGCAACTCGGCCGGCCCGAGCGAATTCGGCACCATCACCGAGACGGCGGCGGCCGAGCAGCGCGTGGCGAGCTTCATGATGACCTGCGAATGCGCGTACGCGGAGAACTGTTTGCCGCCGTACTGCTTCGGAATGATCATGCCGAGAAAGCCGCGTTCCTTGATGTACTGCCAGGTTTTCGGCGACAGGTCCTGCCACACCATGGTGGTTTCCCAATCGTTCGCCAGATCGCACAGGTGCTCGCATTCGACGTCGAGAAACGACTGTTCTTCCGCGCTCAGCGTGGCCGGTCCGTAGCCGAGCAGCGTGTCCCAATGCGGGCGCCCGGAGAACAGTTGGGCGTCCCACCAGACAGTGCCGGCTTCGATCGCGTCGCGCTCGGTCGGCGACATCTCCGGCAGGATCTTGCGGAAGATCTCGAGCACGGGCTTCGTGAGCCACGCGCGGCGCAGCGGCTTGAGCGTGAGAACGAGGGCGGGGAGAACGAAGACGATCGCGAGCACCGTGGTCGCCACGCCACCCGCTGCGCCACTGACATGCGCGGCCGCCACCCAGACGATCATGAAGGCAAGCCACCACGCGGCGCGCGCCTGCACATAGACGAGCGCCAGAGCGGCAATGACCAGCACCAGGATGAACCACGGCATGACGTTTCCTCCAGTTTCGATAGTGCGTGCGAATGTATGCACGGGTCGCGGACAGCCTGTGTCAGCGCCATCCGCGCGGGCTCGTGTTCAGGCCGTGCCGTGCAGCGCGGGCTGAAACGCACACGCTTCTACGTTGCCACCGCGGCGTTCATCGTCCGGGACTGCCGGCGACGACGTTTCAGATCCGCCTGATGCCTGTTGCGTCCCTGCAGGGTTCGAGCCTTCCAACTGAGCTTCCGGGCCGCTCTCGGTGGCGTCGCCCAGCACGGCCGCGAATGTGGCCAGTTGTGTGCCGTCGGGCAGCGGCGCCTTGAGGGCGGCCACCATCAACGAAGCGAGACGCGCGATCAGTTGCAGGTCGTTCATCGATTTGCCCTGCGAGAACTCGGAGATCAGGCTGTCTGTATCGGTGCCGGCCAACACGCCGGACAGCGCGCCGATCGCGAAGTGCAGACGCCAGCCAAGTTCTTCACGCGGCAGATGCGGTAGCGCACGTTGGAACGCATCGAAAAAACGCACGGCCACCGACGCGTAATGCGCATTCAGAAAGTCCCGGATGAACGCCGACGGATCCGTGTAAGCGCGGCCTAGCAGGCGCAGAAAAGCCTTGCCGCCAACGCGCGGGTCGCGCGACAGCCGCAGCGCGGGAATGAACATCGCGCCGAGCACGTGCTCGCAGGTCAGACGCGTGCCGAGCATGGCGTCGAAGCGGTCGAGCAGCTTGAGCCGCTCCTGGTTGAGCCGGTCGAGGCGGCGCGACAGCATCGAATGAATCAGCGATTCCTTGCTGCCGAAGTGATAGTTGACCGCCGCGAGATTTACTTCGGCGCGCGAAGTAATCTGGCGCAGGGACATGGCCTCATAGCCGCATTCGATGAAGAGTGTTTCAGCGGCGTCGAGGATGCGAGACTTCGTGTCGCCGGCATGCCGGCCTGTTGTGCGAACTGCCATTTTGCGTCTCCCAGTTGCCGGGCATCCGGCCCGCAAACATGCGATTCAAAAGACTATTTGAAACAGCTGTTTTTTTCAGGATAAAGAAGGATGGGGACTGCGATCAAGGGCTCGATGTGGACTAACTCCTCTAGAAGACCTGACGCAGGTCCGTCTTTCCGATGTGCGCGGGCGCGTCAAACCGCGCGGAAATAAAAAAGGCCGTTCCGATTTGAATCGGAACGGCCTCGTATTGCTAGCTACCTGTTTTGGCCTTGCGTTTGCGATGTTTTCGCGTTGTGCTGCGGCGGTTCGAGCCGCCTTTGTCGTCGCTATTGTGCCCGATAACGCGCTGGCGAAATAGCTGTTTAGTTCGAACGCTTAAAGCTGTGCCGCAACCTGTTTGGCCGACTGCGTCATGTCGATGCCGCGGCGTTCGCGGCTAAACGGAATCAGCGCGGCGATCACCACCGCCACGATCCCGATCACGACGGCCATGATCAGCGCGTAGTTGTTGCCGTGCGCTTCGGCGGCACTCGCTTGCAGCGGGCCGTTTACCGACGCGATCAGATTGCCGAGCTGATACACGAGGCCCGGGAACGTCGCGCGAATTTCATCGGGCGAGATTTCGTTCAGGTGCACGGGGATCACGCCCCATGCGCCTTGTACGGAGATCTGCATCAGGAACGCGCCGACGGCGAGCAGCACCGGCGTGGACGAGAAAGCCCACAGCGGCAATACCGGCAATGCGATCAAGGCGGCGATGAAGATCGCGCGCTTGCGGCCGATCCGCTCCGACATATAGCCGAAGAACAGACCGCCGCAGATCGCGCCGATGTTCAGCGTGATCGTGATCAACGACACCGTATGCGCGTCGAACCCATGTTGCACGCGCAGGAAGGTCGGATACAGATCCTGCGAGCCGTGCGAGAAAAAGTTGAACGCGGTCATCAACACGATCGAGTAGAGCGACAGCCCGATGTTCTGCTTCAAGGTGGCGACCAGACCCGGACGCGTTTTCTTCTCGAGCGTCTTGAAGGCGGGCGACTCCGGCACGTGCGCGCGCACATACAGTACGAGCAACGCCGGCAGCACGCCGACGAAGAACATGCCGCGCCAGCCGATGTATTGATAGAACACCCCGAACACGATCGAGGCGAGCAGATAGCCGCTCGGATAACCGGCCTGCAGAAGACCCGAAACGATGCCGCGCGATTTCGGCGGGACGGTTTCCATCGTCAGTGCGCCGCCGACTCCCCATTCACCGCCCATCGCGATGCCGAACAGGGCACGCAGCACGAGCAGGGTGGCGAGGTTGGGCGAAAAGCCCGAGAGCAATTCCAGCAGCGAGAAGCACGCGATGTTGACCATCAGCGTGGGACGACGGCCGTATTTGTCGGCGAGCCAGCCGAAAATCAATGCGCCGACCGGACGCATCACCAGCGTCAGCATAATGCCGAAGGCGACCTCGGGAATTTTTGTATTGAACTCCGCCGCGATATCTTTCAATACAAACACCATTAGAAAGAAATCGAATGCGTCCAGGGTCCAGCCTAGATAGGCGGCGATCGTGACGTTTCTCTGTTCCCGTGTCCAGCTCATTGATTGTTCTCCTGAGTCTTCAATAACCCGTGTTTCACGACGGGTGGCTCTGCAGCCCCGTACGCCCCGTGGTACGGACTTCGAGCGAGTGTACGCCGAGCGTTAAGCGCTTGCATGAATGAACCCCCGTTTATCCGTATTAATACCTGGAACGAATTCTTGTGAAAATCTCAATGCATGGTGAATGTCGGCTTAATGTAATTATTGTAGTAATCGTGTTTGATTGAGTGTTTGTATTTTGTAATGTTGATTTCGCGTCTGGAGAGGAAAATCCGGTCGATGTGACTCGCTGGGTGCGCGCGTCGGTGGAAGCAACCTTCGCGGGATTCAGGTGGGCGCCCGAGGATGCGCGCGGGTCAATGGCCCTCATGTCGCCCATCTATGCGCACGACGCATTAGTCGAGCATAAAAATCAATTTGATTCATGTTGCGGCGCGCAATATGATGATGGCTATCTTGTTAATCTCGCTTGCCTTGCCGCGCCATGTCATTCAAATCAACCACTTCGGAGCCTGTTCGTCGCGGGCAGCGGCCACTGTCGGTGTTGGCCGCCGTCACTTTGCTGACCGGCATCGGCGCCGGTCTCGGCGGTATGCTGCTCGCCTTGCTGCTACACGGTATCCAGCATCTTGCCTACGGCTACAGCGCGGCACATCTCATCAGCAGCGAGAGTTTTCTGGACGGTGTCGCCGATGCCGAGCCGGAGCGGCGCGTGTTTGTTCTGGCGGTGTGCGGACTGGTGGCCGGACTCGGCTGGTGGTTGCTGTATCGCTTCGGAAAGCCGCTCGTGAGCATTCGCCAGGCCGTCAAATCGGACGATCCGCGCATGCCCATGCTGAGCACGATCGTGCACGCGTTGCTGCAGATCGTGACGGTCGCGCTGGGCTCGCCGCTCGGGCGCGAAGTAGCGCCGCGTGAGATCGGATCGTTGCTGGCCGGATGGTTGTCGCATCGTGCGGGGTTATCGATCGAGCAGAGCCGGATCATGGTGGCGTGCGGCGCGGGCGCGGGTCTGGCCGCTGTCTACAACGTACCGCTCGGCGGCGCGGTGTTCGTGCTCGAGGTTCTGCTGGGTACGTTTGGCTGGAAGGCCGTGGTACCGGCCGTGGCGACATCCGCGGTGGCGGCGCTGGTTGCGCAAGCCGGTCTGGGCAATGAGCATCAATACCTGGTGCCGTCGTTGACGGTGGACACCTCGCTGCTGGTGTGGGCCGTGGTGTGTGGGCCGATCTTCGGTGTTGCGGCGTGGGGGTTTACGGAGATCACGAAGCGCGCGCGTGCCGATGCGCCGAAGGATTGGCGTTTGCCGGTGTTGTCGCTGTTGAACTTCGCGATCATCGGCGTGCTGGCAATGCATTTTCCGCAGTTGCTCGGCAATGGCAAAGGGCCTGCGGGCCTGGCGTTCGACGGTGGCCTGACGATGAGTCTCGCGGCGATGCTGCTGGTGCTCAAGGTGGTGATTACCGCGGGCAGTCTGCGCGCGGGTGCGGAAGGCGGTCTGTTGACACCGGGGCTTGCCAATGGCGCGCTGCTGGCGATCGTACTGGGCGGCGCCTGGAGTCTGTTCTGGCCGGGGGCTTCGCTCGGCGCTTTTGCTGTGGTCGGCGCGACGGCGTTTCTGGCGGCATCCATGCAGATGCCGATTACGGCGGTGGTTCTCGTCTTCGAATTTACGCGGGTGAACCACGATTTTCTGATCCCGGTTCTGTTCGCCGTCGGCGGCGCTGTGCTGAGTTTCCAGGGATGCGTGAAGTGGGCGCCGACGCTGCAGTTTGGCTCCGGCTTCAATTGGAATGGCGCGGGCAAGGCGCGATAAACAGGTCGCACGCACCATGGGCTGACTATCTGGACTGACTCTCGTGGCTGGCCGCTTAAATGCGCGGGTCGAAATCGAACTCGAGTCTGATACCGCCGGGTTCGTACACCATGGTGTGCCGCTTGGGTCCTTCACCCAGATCCTCCGGCGCGAACTCCGCCACCACGCCGGGCCATTGCGAAACGCGCGCAAAAATCTCGTTGAGCGCCTGTTCGCTGCTCACCCGTAACGCGAGGTGGTGCAGGCCGACATTGGTCTTGCGGTCGAACTCGACCGGGCCGTTCGGGTTCGTCACTTGCCAGAGCGTCAGCATGATGTGCCCGTCGGACACAAAGGCCGCGGGGTAGTTGGGGCGCTCTCCAACCAGGCTCCAGCCCAGGCACTCGATGAAGAAGTCCCGCGTGACGTTCAGATTGCGAACCGTCAAGCCGAGATGGTCGATTCCGTGCGTCAGAGGTTTGCCTTCCATTGTCGTTTCTCCTTTCATATTCAACGATGACGCCGCGGAACCACGTTCGGCGAACGCCGCTATTTCAAGCCTTGCTGCTTGCGATATTCGTCAGTCGGTAGACCGCCCCAGCCCCAGTTCTCCGTTTCTACTTCCTGGATGACCACAAAGGTCGCTTCGAGCGGCTTGTTCAGCACGTCGAGCAGCAAGTGGCTGATGCCCTTGATAAGTTCAGCCTTTTCTTCGGCGGTGACCGAGTCGACGCCCGGTTTGATGCCCTCGCGGGTCACCTGGATTGTGACGATTGGCATGGTGCTCTCCTTTATCGTAGGTGACGACCCGGCCGCGGGCTAGCAGCGGCGTCGGGTCGTGTGGCGTGGTGCCGGGTATTGCCGCCGCTTCCCGGTCGAGCCTGGTGCCCAGCTCAGTGCTCAGCTTAGTGCCCGGCGCTCTGGCCGCCGTGGACATGCAGGATCTTGTGCGATTGCCACCTTCTTCGCGACCGGCTGTGCGGTCTTCACCTGTGCGGCCATCTCGTTCCTCTCGATGATCTTCGCGATCTCCGCATCGGCTTCCAGGCCGTACGAGATCGCGGCACCCCAACACGCGAACGGTGGGGGCCGACAGGCCGCGCAATCCGAACGGAAGCCGTTTCAACGGAGAGCCCGGGTCTGCGGCTTGCTCCAGTATTAACACAGAGAGGCCTGCGAGGCGCAACTCACAGGCGAGAAACAGGCCTACGGGGCCGGCGCCGGCAATCACGACGTCATAGATCAAAGTGGAACTCCTTTAAGTGCCTTGACCGCTACCATGAATCTGAAATCAAACACGAGACGACTGCTTCTCGCTGCGTTCGCAGCCACCTCTTGCATGACCGGCGTTCATGCGCAAAGCAACGCGTTCGGCCCGCTCGTCACGCCCTCGGGCAACCTGCAATTCGTGCGCGTCGACCACGATTTCGTGGGCATGCTCGACAAGGAAATTTTCGATCGCTTCGCCGCCAACATGCTCACGCATTTCGACGACGTCGGCAACGCAGGTGACACCGTCATGCGCACGCTCGTGCAGACGGATTCCGGTCCGGTGCTGTACGACTTTCGCCATCGTCCGCCAGTTGTGCAGCGCTCGGGTAAGCGCATAACCGTCAAGCGCGTGTTCTGGCAAGGCGATGAAGTCGTGATGCAAAGCTCGCAGGGCTGGTTCCGATTGAACCGCGGCATGCTGACGAAGCTGCAGTCGTCTACGACGACGTACCATTGATTGCACGCGCGCCTGAACCCACGCTCGCCGGCGATCATCTGCAGGAAAAGACTATAGAGGCTTTCGGCGCCGCCGAGGTTCGAATTGCGGGCGATAGGTCTTTGCCAACGGCATGGTTCTGCGCGCGTGACGTGGCGTGCAGTGGCCTTCCGGTTCGCCGGCCCCGGTGGGATGCCCTCCGCTTTGGCTGCCATGGACGCCGCCAGCCGCCGGTGGCCGCTGGCGGCAAGTTCGCTGAGCACGCCGGCCGTGTCGCCGAAGTGGTGCTGGGGCGCCGTATGCGAGACACCCGCCTCGCGCGCGATGGCGCGCAGCGTCAAGCCGCCTATACCGTCGCGGCGCAAAACAGCCTCGGCCGCCTCCAGTAGCGCGTGGGGAAGCGACCCATGGTGATAGGGCTTGTCTTGTACAGGCTGGGCGGTACCTTTTCTGCTTTTTGTCTTTGGCGGCACGGGAGCCTCGCGGTCTGTAGACGGTTTATTTTTATCAGTCATGGTGCAGGCAGTGCCGGTCAGGTTAGCGAATCGTATGTTTCCACGGGAAAGATTGCGATTAGAAGTTCAACATCGGTCAAGGGCAATTCACCGGCCCTGCGCATCGTTGATGCGCAGGCGGTATCCTGCTGGTCCTGATCCCGATCAGCTGAACGTTTCCTGCCACCGAGGAGTTGCGATACATGAACAGGCCACCACCACCCATCGAAATTGAAACTGCGCCGAATCCCGGGTTCGCCGTCATCCTGATGCACGGTCTCGGCGCCGACGCCAGTGACTTCGTGCCGCTTGTCCCCGAACTCCGTCTCACGGATGCGCCCGCTGTGCGTTTCGTGTTTCCCAATGCGCCGGAAATGGCGGTTACCGCAAACGACGGCTACGTGATGCGCGCGTGGTACGACATCCGGTCGTTTCAGGACGTGAGCCGGCAGGTCGACGAAGCCGGTATCGAATCGTCCTGCGCGACCGTGCGGCAATTGATTGAAGCGCAGAATCAGCGCGGTATTCCGACTTCGAACATCTTTCTCGCGGGTTTTTCGCAAGGCGCGGCGATGACCTATTTAGCAGGACTGACGCACCCGGAGGCGCTTGCCGGCCTGATCGCGTTGTCGGGCTATCTGCCGTCGCGAAGCTTTGTGGACGGCCGGCTGAGTGCCGCAAACAGCAGCACGCCGATTTTCGCCGCGCATGGCATGCACGACGACGTGTTGCCGATCCAGTTAGGGGAGGCCGCGCGCGACTATGCGATTGCGCGAGGGTGTAACGTCGACTGGAGTGCGTATCCGATGCCGCATTCGGTGTGTGAGGAGGAGATCGCGGCGTTGCGCGTATGGCTCGGCGCGCTCCTCACGGCTTCGTTGTGAATCGTCCCGCGGCGTCTATTCGTTGCGCGCAAGGTAGTCCTGCATAAGTGGCGGACAAGCGGCGTACGAGCGACGTACAGCGGTGTCGCTATATGGCGCAGGCCTCGTCGCAGCGAATGGCGACTAAACTGGTTCTCGAGGAGATCGCTAGTGACAAGGCCGCGACGCGCGAAGGCGCAGTGCGAGGCCGGACATGGTCACGGCCCGTTACGTGATGCAGTGAAATGAAGCGCGTCGTCTGCGTGGACCGCCT
>NZ_JAXDPY010000161.1:0-14431 GCF_034668105.1 Paraburkholderia sp.
AAGCGGCGCTGCGATCCGGCGCAAGCGCGATATATCCGGGCCCAGTTCGTCTGGCGAGCGCTCGTGGTACTGCTTGAGTGTCGTAGTCAGCCGCGCCGCCAAGGCCTGCCACGACGCGTCTGCGACCAGCAATGCATCGTTACCGGGAAGCTCCACGACGCGCGTATCAGAAGGCAACGCGAGCACGGCTGCCTGCATGCCCGTCAGTCTTTCCAGCAACGAACGGGATAACCCATGCGGCGCTCTCGCCAACAGCGAATCCAGCGCGCCGGTGTCGAGCATGCGCTGAATCGCATCGAGCCACGCAAGCCGCTCGGCCGAGCGACGCTTGCGCGAAGGGGCGAACGGATCCAGCACATGACCGCCGCCAATCGTGCGACTAGCCTGCGCGTTGCGCACGACAAAGCGGTCGCCGGGAAGCGCACACACCGGCCGTTCAAACACGAACTGCACGCGCGCCCGCTGACCTGCGCCGAGTGTCTCGCCATCGAGCAACGCAACATGCGCGACCTGATGCTGCGTGCCCAGATGCACGTGCAGCGGCGCCCAATGCTCGAGCGTCAACGGTGCATCGGCAAGGAGCGTCAGCATGACGTCGATACGTTCCGAAGCTTGCGGCAAACGCGGATCGACGATCCAGTCGCCGCGATCGATCGCGCTCTTCTCGATGCCTGCCAGATTCAACGCGCAACGCTCGCCCGCGCGTCCGCTCTCAGCGGGACGATTCTGCGCATGAATGCTGCGCACACGCACCGGCTGATTCTTCGGCGCGAGCAGCATGGTATCGCCCACGCTGACGCGTCCCGCCACCACGGTCCCTGTCACGATCGTGCCTTGACCCGCGAGTGTGAAAACCCGATCGACGGCGAGACGAAACAGGCCGTCGTCGCGCTTCATGCGCCACTCGGCCGCCGCTGCATGCAAATGCGCCTTTAGCTCGGCCACGCCAGGATCGTCGTCACGCGTCGCGCAGGTCTCGAATACCGGTGCGTTCCGCAGCACGGTGCAGCTCAAAAATGCCGCAATCTCTTCGCGCACCTGCTGCAGCCGCTCAGCGTCAACGCGGTCTATCTTGGTCAGTGCGATCGCGCCGCGCTTGATGCCGAGGAGTTCCACAATCGCGAGATGTTCGCGCGTTTGCGGCATCACGCCATCATCCGCGGCGATCACGAGCAGCGCGAAATCGATCCCGCTGGCACCCGCGGTCATCGTATGCACGAGCTTTTCGTGGCCCGGCACGTCGATCAGGCCGAGCACGTCGCCGTTTTCAAGCGGCACGTACGCATAGCCCAGTTCGATCGAAATGCCGCGCGCCTTTTCTTCCTTGAGGCGATCCGTATCGACGCCCGATAGCGCTCTCACCAGACTCGTCTTGCCGTGGTCGATATGCCCCGCCGTACCGACGATCATGCGTGGGCGTCCTTCAGTTGCTCGATCAATTGCGCTTCATCGGCGGCTTCGAGACAGCGCAGATCGAGGCGCAACGCATCGTCCGCGATCCGGCCGATGACCGGCCGAGCCATCTCGCGCAGCCGTTTTTCGAGCGCGAGCAATTGCCGGCCGCCGCGTTTGCCATCGGCCGTCCTGACGACGAGGCCATGGCTCGGCAATACATCGACGGGCAACGCGCCGCTGCCGATCTGGCTGAACATGGGCTCCGCCGCCACGGCATAACGTTCGCCGACCATGCGCTGCAACGCGGGTTGTACCCGTTCCGCGGCAAGCCGGATCTCGTCGCTCGAACGAGTGAGCAAACGCAGCGTGGTCAGCCGCTCGGCCAGCTTTTCCGGTGCGCGATACAGCTGCAGCACAGGTTCCAGCGCCGCCAACGTCAATTTGCCGACCCGTAACGCGCGCTTGAGCGGATGCTTCTTGATCTTCGCAATCAGATCGCGCCGGCCGACAATCAGGCCGGCCTGCGGGCCACCGAGCAGCTTGTCGCCGCTAAAAGTGACAAGGTCGGCGCCGGCTTCGATGGTTTCGCGCACCGTCGTCTCACGCGGCAAACCCCATTGCGTCAGATCGACCAGCGTGCCGCTGCCGAGGTCCACGGCAACCGCAAGGCCACGCGAATGCGCGAGCGGCGCAATCGCCTCGATACCGACTTCTTTCGTGAAACCGTTGATTGCGTAGTTACTCGCGTGGACTTTCATCAGCAACGCGGTTTGCGGGCCAATGGCTTCGTCGTAATCCTTCAGATGCGTGCGATTGGTGGTGCCGACTTCGCGCAGCCTGGCGCCCGCGCGGCTCATGATGTCGGGAATCCGAAACGCGCCGCCGATTTCAACCAGCTCGCCACGCGACACGATCACTTCTTTCCGCGAGGCCAACGCGGACAACGTGAGCAACACCGCGGCCGCGTTGTTGTTGACCACGGTCGCCGCTTCAGCGCCGGTCAACTCGCAAATGAGTTCGTCGATCAGATCGTCGCGGTCACCGCGCTTGCCAGTGCCGAGATCGAACTCGAGATTGGCCGGTTGCGTGAGCGCTTTCATCACGGCCTGCACCGCTTCGTCCGGCAACAGCGCGCGGCCGAGGTTGGTATGCAGCACGGTGCCGGTCAGATTGAAGACGCTCCGCAAGCGCGTCTCGTTGCGCTGGCGCAGCGCGGCTTCGACCGATACCTGCAGTTGTGCGACATCGAGCGCGCACACCGACGCAACGCCGGACTGCGCGCTGACACGCCAGCTATCGAGCGCCTGACGCAACGCGCCCAACACCTGCGTGCGGCCGAACTCGCTCAGCAGCGCCGCAAATTCGGCCGACGCCAACACTTTTTCCACCGACGGCACACGCGCCATCAGCGCGCGCAATTCAGAGCCGGTTACATCGCTCACGAGGCAATCCTCTTTTCAGTCGGACTCGCCGGAAGACTCGTCTGCGCTGCCAGCCTGCTCCGGCCACAGCCACGGATGCGGCGACGCGCGCCGGTAACCTTCCGCCCCCATCAGCAGATCCAGCGTGAGACTGGCGAGATCGTCCGCGAACGGTTCGAAATCGTAATCCTTCGACTGAATGCCGATCTTGCGGTAAGTATGGCATTCGTCGCACGACTCCGCCTTCAGGAATGCATTCTTCGTATCGGCCTCCCGAGCGGCCTCGTCGGCGTCTTGCGAGCCGACCGCGTGATAGGCGATGCCTTTGGTCGAGTCGCAGTTCGAACATTTCGAGCGGACCATGTGCCATTCGGTCGCACACAGACCGCATTGCAGGTAGCGGTAATTGTCATACGCGCCGCCTACCCGCACCATGCTCGCCACCGGATGCGATCCGCAGACGGGACACAGGCCGAGCGTCTCGAGATACGGCACGTCGCGCTTGTCGATATCGGCAGCGAGATCGGTCCACACCACTTGCAGCGCGGCCATGATAAACGGCGCGCTCGCCGGATCGATTTCGTCGAAACGCTGCGCGAAGATCGCATCGGCCTGGACTTCGAGCGTGGCTTGATCGAGGGTTCTCAGCCTGGCAATCAGCGCTTCGAGCGGCGGCAGCAACGGGCCGGCGGCTTGCACCTTGTCGAGCAACTGAAGCAGAACGTCGTGCCACGCCGGATCGCGTACGCCGGAGAGCGCCGGAATCAACGGCATGGAGTGCTGTTGCGCGCTCGCAATCAACTCGGCGCTGGGCGGCTTCGCCTTGAAATTCACGATCACCGCTTGCTGCGCGTCGGCGAGCACGGCCATCAGGCGCAAATATCCGGCAATCGGATTGCTGAGCGCGGCCAGTTGACGCAGTCGCGCCGCACGTGCCGAAAACACCGCCAGCCGTTCCGGCGTACGGATGCGGGGAATCGCCGAGTGATCGAGCGACTCGATATCGCCGGCTTCAAGAATGCGTTGAACCACAGTATCGACCTCTGAAAACTGCGCTGAAAACCGCGCTGAAAACGAAAGAGCCGCCGCGGTTCGTCGAACACGGGCGGCGGCTCGGAGTGCGGTGCGCGGCAAGTCGCGCCGCACTTTTACCTGTGCTTTACCGATCCTACTTGCCGATGATTTCCTTGAACCAGTTCGGATGATGCTTTCTCGCCCAGCCGTAGGTCACGGTCCCGCGCGTCATGGCGCCAATCGAGCCCTTGATCCACAACGCCGCATAAATATGCACGACGATGCCGACGATCAGCACGAACGCCGCCGCGGCATGAACCAGCGCCGCGAGACGGATGACCTCGATCGGGAAATAGAACGAGAAATAGCGCCGCCAGATCACGATGCCGCTCGCCAGTAACAGCAGCAAGCAGATCACCATCGTGAAAAACAGCAGCTTTTGGCCGGCGTTGTACTTGCCGATCGCGGGGAGCTTGTCCTCACGATTGTTGAGCACGTCGTCGATCTGCTTCATCCATTGGATGTCGGCGCGGTCCAGATAGTTGTGATGCCAGAAGCGCAACGCCAGAATCAGGAACGACAGGAACATCACGCAACCCACGAAGGGATGCAGAATCCGCGTCCATTGCCCGCCGCCGAAGATCGCGTAGAGCCACGACATCGCCGGATGAAACATGGCGAGGCCTGATAACGCCAGCAGCACGAACGTGATCGCCGTGATCCAGTGATTCGTCCGTTCATTCGGCGTGTAGCGCTGAATCAGACCGTTGCCCTTCACATCTTTGAGCACACCGTGCTCATCATGCTCAGCGTGCTTCATCGGATGCCTCCCGGGAACGACGTGCTTCATCGACCTCGTGCTGTGCTTCGGCTTCTTCCGCCTCCGTCACCTCGTTCGGACCCACGCGCGTGTAGTGGAAGAAACCCGCCACGGCGGCGAACGCGATGCCGGCCAGCGCCAGCGGCTTGGCCAGACCTTTCCAGATGGAAACCATCACGCTGATCTTCGGATTCTGCGGCAAGCCGTGGTACAGGGTGGGCTTGTCGGCGTGATGCAGCACGTACATCACGTGCGTGCCGCCCACACCGGCCGGATCGTACAAACCGGCGTTCTGGAAGCCACGATCCTTCAGATCGACGATCCGATCCGCCGCCTGCTGCTTCATGTCCTCCTTGGTGCCGAACATGATCGCACCGGTCGGGCAGGTCTTCACGCAGGCCGGTTCCTGACCGACAGCCACGCGGTCCGAACACAGCGTGCATTTGTACGCGCGGTTGTCCTGCTTCGAAATGCGCGGCACGTTGAACGGGCAACCGGTGATGCAATAGCCGCAGCCAATGCAGTTCTCCTCGTGAAAATCCACGATGCCGTTCGTGTACTGCACGATCGCGCCCGGAGAAGGACAGGCCTTCAGACAGCCCGGATCCTCGCAGTGCATGCAGCCGTCCTTGCGGATCAGCCACTCGAGATCGCCTTCGGTATTCTCGTACTCCGAGAAACGCATGACGGTCCACGAATGCTCCGACAGGTCGCGCGGGTTGTCATAGATGCCGGTCGTCGTGCCGATCTCGTCGCGCAGATCGTTCCATTCCATACACGCCGTCTGACACGCCTTGCAGCCGATGCACTTCGACACATCGATGAGCTTGGCGACCGTGCCCGTGACCGGCACACGGATCTGCGGCTCGGGCAAGGTCGTAGCCGAGAGGCGTTTGATATCCAGTGATTGCAGTGCCATCTCTTTTCCTTATGCCTTTTCGACCTTGACGAGGAACGACTTGAATTCCGGTGTCTGCGAATTCCCATCGCCCACGGAAGGCGTTAGCGTATTGACGAGATAGCCCGGCTTCGTGAGTCCCTTGAAGCCCCAATGCAACGGCAATCCGACTGTCTGGACCTTTTTCCCTTCGATCATCAGCGGTTTGATCCGCTTGGTGACGAGCGCCACGGCGATGATGTGCCCGCGATTGGACGACACCTTCACGCGATCGCCCGCAACCACGCCGACTTCCTTCGCCAGGTCCTCGCCGATTTCCACGAACTGTTGCGGCTGCACGATCGCATTCAAACGCGCGTGCTTGGTCCAGTAGTGGAAATGCTCGGTCAGACGATACGTGGTCGCCGTATGCGGGAAGTTCTCGTGCGTGCCGAATGCGGCCCGATCGTCCGGGAACACGCGCGCAGCCGGACTGCTGACGACCGCCTTGTGGTCCGGATGCAGCGGGTTATAACCGAGCGGCGTTTCGAACGGTTCATAGTGCTCGGGGAACGGCCCTTCCACCAGACCGTCGCGCGAGAAGAAACGCGCCACGCCTTCCGGATTCATGATGAACGGATTCATGCCGTTTTCAGGCGGCTCATCCACCTTGAAGTCGGGAATGTCCGCTCCGGTCCACGCCTTGCCGTTCCACGCGATCAGCTTGCGGGTGGGGTCGAACGGCTTGCCGCTCAAATCGCACGAAGCACGGTTGTACAGAATGCGCCGGTTCGCCGGCCATGCCCACGCCCAGTTCAGCGTGTTGCCAATGCCGGTCGGATCGGAGTTGTCGCGCCGGCCCATCTGGTTGCCCGCCTGGGTCCACGACCCGCAGAAAATCCAGCAGCCGCTTGCCGTGCTGCCGTCGTCCCGAAGCTGCGCGAAACTCGCCAATTGCTCGCCCTTTTTGGCGAGGACCTTGGTTTTGTCGGTGGGATCGGTAACGTCGGCGAGCGCCTTGCCATTGAACTCCATGGCGAGTTCCTCGGGCGTTGGGCTTTCCGGATTCGAATACGGCCAGCTCATCTTGAGAATCGGATCGGGATACTTGCCGCCATGTTCCTGGTAAGCCTTGCGGATGCGCAGCCACAGCCCCGCCATGATTTCCAGATCGCTCTTCGCTTCGCCCGGGCCGTCCGCGCCCTGCCAGTGCCACTGCAACACGCGGCTCGAGCTGACCAGCGAGCCGCGTTCTTCCGCGAAACAGGTGGTCGGCAGACGGAAGACTTCCGTTTGAATCTTCGACGGATCGACGTCGTTGAACTCGCCGAAGTTCCTCCAGAACTCGGAGGTTTCAGTGGCGAGCGGATCCATGACGACGAGCCACTTCAGCTTGGCCAGACCCGCGCCGATCTTCGCCTTGTTCGGCGCCGCGGCGAGCGGGTTGAAGCCCTGCGCGATGTAGCCGTTCATCTTGCCTTGATTCATCAGCTCGAAGACTTGCAGCATGTCGTACGACTTATCGAGCTTGGGCAGATAGTCGTAGCCGAAATTGTTCTCGGCGGTCGCGTTATCGCCCCACCACGACTTCATGAAACTGACGTGGAACGCGCGATAGTTGCGCCAGTAGCTGAGCTGGTTCGGCCGCAGCGGCTGGCTGGCGCGCTTCGTGATGAAGCCGTCGTAATCCTGCTCGGCTTCCAACGGCAAGGTCATGTAACCCGGCAGCAGGTTCGACATCAGCCCCAGGTCAGTCAAGCCCTGAATGTTCGAGTGGCCGCGCAGCGCATTCATGCCGCCGCCCGAGATGCCGATGTTGCCCAACAGCAATTGCACCATGGCGCCGGTGCGGATGATCTGCGCGCCGATCGAGTGATGCGTCCAGCCGAGCGCATACAGGATCGTGCCGGCGCGTCCAGGGACGGCCGTCGATGCCAGCATCTCGCACACTTTCAGGAATTTGTCCTTCGGCGTGCCACAGGCTTTTTCGACCTGCTCGGGCGTATAGCGCGAGTAGTGCTGTTTCATCAGTTGATAGACGCAGCGCGGGTGCTGCAGCGTCGGATCGACCTTCGCGAAGCCGTCATCGCCGCGCTCATAGTCCCACGTACTCTTGTCGTAGCTGCGTTTATCCGCGTTGTAGCCGGAATACAGACCGTCTGTAAACGAGAAGTCCTCACGAACGATGAACGGCATGTCCGTGTAGTTCTTTACATACTCGTGCTGGATCTTGTCGTTGGTGAGCAAATAGTTGATCACCCCGCCCAGGAACACAATGTCCGAGCCGGTCCGAATCTGCGCGTAATAGTCCGCGACCGATGCCGTGCGCGTAAAGCGCGGATCGACCACGATCAGGCGTGCCTTGCGATGCGCCTTCGCTTCCGTGACCCACTTGAAGCCGCACGGGTGCGCCTCGGCCGCATTGCCGCCCATTACCAGAATCACGTCCGCGTTCTTGATGTCGACCCAATGGTTCGTCATCGCTCCACGGCCAAACGTCGGGGCAAGACCTGCCACCGTCGGGCCATGTCAGACACGTGCCTGATTATCGAATGCGAGCATGCCAAGACTGCGGACAGTCTTGTGTGTCAAATACCCTACTTCATTGCTACCGGCCGATGCTGCGAGCACGCCGGTGGTCAGCCAGCGGTTGACCTTCTTGCCGTCTTCCGTGGTCTCGACGAAGTTGGCGTCGCGGTCTTCCTTCATCAGTCTGGCGATGCGGTCGAGCGCGTCTTCCCAGGAAATCCGCTGCCATTCATTCGACCCCGCCGCGCGGTACTCCGGATACTTCAGCCGGCTCTCACTATGAATGAAGTCGATCAGGCTCGCGCCCTTCGGGCACAACGTGCCGCGATTTACCGGGTGATCGGGATCGCCTTCAATGTGGATGATGCTGGACTTTGCGTTCTTGGCGTTGTCGCCAAGTCCATACATCAAGATGCCGCAGCCCACCGAACAGTACGGGCAGGTATTGCGGGTTTCGGTTGTGCGCGACAGTTTGTACTGACGGACCTCAGCTAGCGCGGGTGCCGGAGAGAAGCCCATGAGGGCCAAACTTGATCCGGCGAGCGTGGTGGCGGAGACCTTTAGAAACTGTCGCCGGGACATGTGGGTCATGTAATGGCCTCGGCTCTTTTTCAGGATACTGATAAGGATTATAGAGGCCCATATGAAGTCTTGCAGCGAGACTGCACTCCGCCAAAACGTCATTAAATATGAAGTTCCACAGCCGGTTGCGACGGGCCGGGCACCATTCATGCTGCTTGGTTTGGCGAAGGACCAACCCTTACCTGGATCGTTCGCTCCTATGACTACTCGTCGAAACCTCGCTCCCCCTCTGACACGCAGTTTCTTTAGCGCAGCGACATGGGGCGCTTCCGTGCGTATCGTTTCGCTCGCGCTCGCTAGTGCGCTGTTGGCGATGAGCCCGGGTAGCTTTGCTCAGATCACGCAAGGCAATGGCTCCTCGCCGCAGGAAAATCGCACCTCCTCCAGGGGCGCCGCGCCCGAAGCGTCCGCCACGGCGGTCCACGAATCGCAGAAGCCGCAAACCAAAGACGGTGCCTCCGGCACCGCGCGCGGCAAGACGGCCGGCCAGGGGCACAAGACCCAAGGTGCTGGCGGCTTCGATAACGGGCTATACGGCACCGGGGCGGGCAGCAACAAATAACCGGGTCTCTGCCGCGGCTCGACTGGCCGCGCCGCGCGTGGCTATTTCAGGTGCGGCTTCGCTGCCGTGCCCGGCCTCTGAAACAAGTAACGTTTGGCGGCTACTGCACTGCGCGGCGCGCGAACAACCGCCATAATGCGGTCATTCGAAGCCCGAGATTCGCGCCACAATGACCGATACACGTCCCACCCCGAACCTTTCGCCCCGCCTGACCAGCCTGTCACACGGCGGAGGCTGCGGCTGCAAGATCGCGCCCGGCCTGCTCGCCGATCTGCTCAGACGCAGCGCCCCGCTGCCGTTCTTTCCCGACCTGCTGGTCGGCAACGATACCGCCGACGACGCCGCCGTCTACCGGCTCAACGACGAGCAGGCAATCGTCGCCACCACCGATTTCTTCATGCCGATCGTCGACGATCCGTTCGACTTCGGCCGCATCGCCGCAACCAATGCGCTGTCGGACGTCTACGCCATGGGCGGCAAACCGCTCATGGCGCTGGCGATCGTCGGCATGCCGATCAATGTGTTACCGCACGACGTGATCGCGGCCGTGCTGAAAGGCGGCGAGTCCGTCTGTGCCGAAGCCGGCATTCCGCTTGCCGGTGGCCATTCGATCGATTCTGTGGAACCCATTTATGGCCTTGTTGCGATCGGCGTGGTCGATCCGCGGCGCGTCAAACGCAATGCAGGCGCGCGGGCGGGCGACGTGCTGATCCTCGGCAAGCCGCTTGGCGTGGGCGTGCTGTCGGCGGCGTTGAAAAAAGACCGGCTGGATTCAAACGGCTACGCCGCGATGATCGCGGCCACCACCAAGCTCAACCGGCCGGGCGCGGCGCTATCCCGGCTCGACGGCGTGCATGCCCTCACGGACATCACCGGCTTTGGTTTGCTGGGTCATACGCTGGAATTGGCGCGCGGGTCGAATCTGACCGCTCGCGTGCGCTACGCGGATCTGCCCTGGTTGCCCGACGTGGTCAGCTTCGCCCAGGCCGGCATTTTTACCGGCGCCTCGGGGCGTAACTGGGACGCATACGGCAAAGACATCGTCTTGCCGACCTCATTACCGTCGACGGCCCGTACGCTCCTCACCGATCCGCAAACCTCGGGCGGCCTGCTGGTTTCGTGCGCACCGGCGGTGGTCGACGAGGTGCTCGCCCTGTTCCGTGCCGACGGTTTCGACGACGCGTGTGTGATCGGCGAAATGGTCAGCGGAGAACGGCAAGTCGAGGTGATCTGAGAAGCAGTCGGGTTTGAGCCGAGGTGATCCGGGGAGGTGACCCGGCGAGGCGCGCCAGGAACCCGGCCGCCAGCCGGCATTGACGGCGCATGCGATAATTTCGCTTCTCCCGCCGGTCCGTTTCGTCCATTTTCCTTTGAAAAACCTCCTCGTCAGCCTCGACCAAGCCGGTGATTTCGATGAAATCATCGATGTGCGCACGCCTCTAGAGTTCGCCGAAGACCATATTCCCGGCGCACTCAACGCGCCAGTGCTGAGCAACGAAGAGCGGGTTCTGGTCGGCACGATGTACAAGCAGGTCTCGCCGTTCGAAGGCACTCGGATCGGCGCGGCGCTGGTGGCGCGCAACATCGCGCATCATCTGGAAACGACTTTCGCGGACCGGCCGCGCAGCTGGCGCCCACTGATCTACTGCTGGCGCGGCGGGAAACGCTCAGGATCGGTCACGACGCTCTTCAATATGATCGGCTGGCCCGCGCGCCAGTTGAACGGTGGCTATAAGAGCTATCGGCGGGCCACGCTGGACACCCTCGACGCGTTGCCGAAGACGTTCAACTACATCGCGCTAGTGGGCCCGACAGGCAGCGGCAAGACGCGCCTGCTTGACGCGCTGAATCGGGCCGGCGCGCAAACGCTGGACCTCGAAGCACTGGCGGCCCATCGCGGTTCGCTGCTCGGCGCGTGGGCCGGCATTGCGCAGCCGTCGCAGAAGCGCTTCGACACGCTGCTGGTCAGCGCCCTGCGCACCTTCGATCCGCTGCGGCCCGTGTTCGTCGAAGCGGAGAGCCGGCGGATCGGTTCGATCGCGCTGCCGCCCGCGCTCCTCGAAACGTTCCATCAAGGCGCCTGCGTCGAAGTCTTGTCGAGCCACGAAGACCGCGCGGCGTTCCTGCTGCACGACTATGCGCACCTGTTCGACGATCCCGAATCGTTGAAGGCGCAACTGCAGAAGATGATCGGTTTGCATAGCCGCGAACGTGTCACGGGCTGGCAACACCTCGTCGATGAAAATAGCCGGGCCGAGCTCGCTCGCGAGCTGATCGAACGGCACTATGATCCCGCGTATGCGCGCAGTAGCCACCAGCATTTCGTCCAGCTGCCGCGTGCCTTGCAAATGAAATTCCGGCCCAACGACGCCGACGTGGTGGAGCAGGCAAAAGCACTGCTTGCTCAACTCGATAACAATGCGCTCGCCCTCACCTGATTCAAAAACCAAAAGTTCAAGACCATCCATCATGCAATCAACCCTCCGGCAGCCCCGCGTCGCCCTTGGCTGGATCGTATTCCTGCTGATCGCCGTCGTCGGCCTCTTCTATGTGAAGTGGTTCCCGTACTACAACCGCGCCTTCGTGGCCGCGAGCCAGCACTCCATCGGCAAATCGATCTTGATGGGCACGTCGGCGAGCGCGCCCGCGGCGTCGTGGCAGGCGGCCATCGATTACGCGCTCGCCTACGGCAAGGCCATCTGGCAAGCCATGGTGCTGGGGCTTCTGCTGGGATCGGCGGTGCAGGCGCTGATTCCGCCGCAGTGGGTCGCACGCGCACTCGGCCGGAGCGATTTCAGCAGCGTGGTGAAGGGCGGCCTGATGTCGTTGCCGGGCATGATGTGCACGTGCTGCGCCGCGCCGGTCGTGGCCGGCTTGCGCGCCCGTCAAGCGGCGCCCGGTGCGGCGATCGCGTTCTGGTTGGGTAACACGGCCCTCAATCCGGCCACGCTGATCTTCATGGGCTTCGTGCTCGGCTGGCAATGGATGGGCCTGCGGCTCGCCCTGGGCCTCGTGATGGTGTTCGGCCTCGGCTATCTGGTGAACCGGATGGTCACGCCGAAGGAAGCCGAAGCATCGCGCGAAGCCATGGCGAAACTCGTCACCACCGACGACCCGGGCACCGCGTTCACGCGCTGGGTGAAAATCCTCGGCACCATGACGCTGCGTCTGATTCCCGAATACATCGTGCTGGTGCTGATTCTCGGCGCGGCGCGGACATGGCTCTTTCCGCACATTGGACCCAACATCGATAACAGCTTGCTGTGGATCGTCGCTTTGGCGATCGCCGGAACGCTGTTTGTGATTCCGACCGCGGGCGAAGTCCCGATCATCCAGGCCATGCTTTCTTTCGGCATGGCCGCCGGGCCGGCCGGCGCTTTGCTGATGACGCTGCCGCTGATCAGCGTGCCGTCGATGGCGATGCTCGGACGTTCGTTCCCGAAGCGCGTGCTGACGATGGTGGCTTTGGCGGTGGTGGTGTGTGGCGTGGTCAGCGGATTGCTGGCGATAGCATTGGGGTTTTAAAGCATGAAACGCATTGCCGCATTCACGGCGACGACCTGGTCGGCCGCTGCCCTTCTTTACTTCGGACAGCATTCGGTCGCGCTGATCGTGGTGAGTGGGGTTGTCGCGCTGGCGGGCTTCGATCTGCTTCGTCCGTGACAAGGCCGCCGCGCTTGGCGGGCGGCGGCGGACTTTTCTGAAACACCTGGCAACTGAGTTTGCGGCTTGGTCTTGCGGATAGCTCTTGCGATCAGCTCTGCGCCAGTGCGGCGCGAATCGCCGCGAGCCACAACGCCACGGCATGGGCGCCGGGGTCCACGTGACCGAGCGCGCGATCGCCGACATAACTCGACCGTCCGCGCCGCGGATGCATCGACGCGGTTTGCTCGACACCTTCGGTTGCGGCATCGACGGCGGCTTTCAATGCTGTGTCGAGCGCGTCTTCTGAGTTTGCGAGCACGGCTTGCAAGGCATCGGCAGCAGGTTTCAGCGCGTCGACCATCGTGCGATCGCCCGGACGCGCACCGCCTAACTCCATCAGTCCAGCGACGCCCTCGCTAAACGCCGACGACCACGCCCTCGCCGACACGCCATCGTCTCGCTCGAGCGCGACCGCGGCACGCAGCAACATCACCGCGTAAAGCGGTCCCGAAGTACCGCCGACCACGCGCCGAACCGTGGCGGACAGGCTGCGCAACACCGCGCCCGGCATTGTTTCCGCAGGATAGGTATCGAGTTCGTGGAGAATGCCTCGCGCCCCGCGAGACAGGCTGATGCCGAGGTCGCCGTCACCGACGCGTTGATCCATGTCGGTCAAGGTCGGCTCGGCCTCGAGCAGGCACGCGCAAACGGCTTCGATCACGTGGCGCAACGTCGCTTCCGGCGCGAGCGTCGCGCCACTTGTACGGTCCGGCGTGGCGGGTGAGGGCAGCACGGAAACCTGCGCAACGCGGCCGCTCAACGCAGGCCACGCGGAGGTGTGCGCCGCGGCGTCGAGCCAGCCGAGGCGTTCATCGTTCACGCGCAACAGTGTCAACGAAACGCCCGACATCTCGAGCGCGCTCAGGAAGGTGCCGGCCCATGCACGCTCCACGCGGATGCCGCGGGCCGCAAGATAACGAAGCGCCGATCCGGCCACAATGCTCAATTCGCTCGATGGCGTGCCGCCGAGATTGTTCACCAGCAAAGCCGTTCGCGCCCCCGCTTGCAATGACAAGTCGTCGACGATCTTCGCGAGCAGCCTTTCGACGATTGCGTCGGCCGGCGCCATGGCGCCGCGCTCTACACCGGCTTCGCCGTGGATACCGAGGCCCCATTCGATTTCGCCGTCGCCGAGCTCAAAGCCCGGCTTGCCCGCGGCCGGGACTGTGCAGGGCGTGAGCGCGACGCCCATGGTGCCGAGCGAGGCGGCTACGTCGCGCGCAATCTGCGCGACCTCGGCCAACGGGCGGCCTGCTGCTGCGGCTGCACCGGCAATCTTGTGAACCAGCACGGTCCCCGCGAGGCCACGGCGGCCCGCATGGTCACCGCTCGCCGAGAGCGCGACGTCGTCGGCAACGATCACCATTTCCGTGGGGATACCCTCGGCACGCGCGATCTCGGCGGCGAGGCCAAAGTTGAAGCGGTCGCCCGTGTAGTTCTTCACGATCAGCAGGGCCCCCGCGGTTCCGGCTACGGCGCGGATCGCGTCGAGCACGGCGTCCGTCGATGGCGACGTGAATACTTCG
>NZ_JAXDPY010000162.1:0-11032 GCF_034668105.1 Paraburkholderia sp.
TCGCGGCTTCGAACACTGCGCTGAGCGCGAGAATGTTAGTCTGAAACGCAATCCCTTCGATCACTGATGATTTCCGATCGGACGCCGCCCGGACGCGGCGCCGGAAGGCCGAAATTCGCGCGAGCTATCGGGACCATTCTCGGATCCTGTATGACGTGCAATCCGGTCAATGGCGATTCGTGGATCCAAAGCGGTCATATGTCTCGCACGCCCGATCGGCGGCTCCGGGTCGGGAGTGTGAGTTCACCGATTGCAACAACGGCCGTTCAGTTGCTTGACGGCGTCAGCGTCAACAATGAAACACATAGCTGACGGTGAATCCAACCCGTCCCAATGTCGGCCTTGGCCGATGGGACTAAACCGCTCGCGCGGTAGGGGGCTGCGGCCCGACTCTGGCGGCGAATGGGAGGCCAGTGGCGCCGGTGGTTATGTTGGTGGTTGAGGCAATCCGCCTCGCCCTCCAGCAGGAGCCCCATCATGACCTCCTCCGATCCGCGCGTCAGCCCGATGCGCCGCCATATGCTTGAGGACTTGCGCATGCGCAAGTTCGCACCCAGGACCCAGGCCGCCTATCTGCGTGCCGTACGTCAGTTCGCCCGATACCTCGGGCGTTCACCCGATACCGCCACCGTCGAGAACCTCCGGGACTACCAGCTGCATCTGGTCGATCACGGCGTGTCTCCGATATCGCTGAACGCCGCGATCAGCGGGCTGAAGTTCTTCTTCGAAGTCACGCTCGGCAAGCCTGAGCTGATGGCGCGCATGCAGCCGGTACGCGTGCCCCGCACGCTCCCGGTTGTGCTCAGCCCCGAGGAGGTGCGGCGGCTCATCGCGGCAGCTGGAAACCTCAAGCATCAGACCGCGCTGTCGGTCGCCTATGGTGCCGGGCTGCGTGCGAGCGAAGTGGTGGCGCTGAAGGTCGGCGACATCGACAGCCAGCGCATGACCCTGCGCATCGAGCAGGGCAAGGGTCGCCGCGACCGCTACGCGATGCTTTCGCCGGTCCTGCTCGAACGTCTGCGCGTCTGGTGGCGCGTGGCCCGTGCCCAGGGCTGCATGCTCGATGGCGGGTGGCTCTTTCCGGGCCTTGATCCGATCGACCCGCTCAGCACGCGGCAACTGACCCGCGCCATCCATGCGGCCGCCGAGGCCGCAAACATCAACAAGCGCGTCTCCATGCATACGCTGAGGCATTCGTTTGCCACGCACCTGCTGGAACAGAAGGAAGATATCCGCGTGATCCAGGTGCTCCTTGGACACAGGCAGATCGAGACCACCACGCTCTATACCCAGGTCGCCACTGATCTCCTGCGCAAGGTGATCAGTCCACTGGACCGCCTGCCCGCCGGCTAGCCCGGCCGCACGCGGAGCCCTCCGTGCTGGAGGTCGCGGATATCTTCCGCGCCTGCGGGCCAGGGTGGCGCCGTACGGTAGCGCTGAGCCTGGGGCAGCTGAAGGTCATGTCGGCCATCGAACAGTGCCGCAGCGCGGCGCTGGGGGGACATGTGCTGCGCTGTTCCGGCTGCGCAAAGGTTGAGATCGCCTATAACTCGTGTCGTAATAGACATTGCACAAAGTGCCAGGCGAGCGCCGCACACCGGTGGCTCGAGGCACGTCAGGCCGACCTGCTGCCTGTGGAGTATTACCACGTCGTCTTCACGCTACCTGCCGCGATCAGTGCGATCGCCTGGTACAACAAGGCGGTGCTCTATGGGCTGCTGTTCGATATCGCCGCCGAGACGCTGCGTACCATCGCGGCAGACCCCAGGCACCTCGGCGCGCAGATCGGCACCACGCTCGTGCTGCACACGTGGGGCTCGGCGCTTACGCATCACCCGCACGTGCATGGCATCGTCCCCGGCGGCGGCCTGTCGCCCGACGGGCAGCGGTGGATCGCCTGCCAGCCCGGCTTCTTCCTGCCGGTGCGCGTCCTGTCACGCCTGTTCCGGCGCCGCTTCCTCGAGGCACTCGAAGCGGCGCACCGGCAGGGCCAACTGCAGTTCTTCGGCGAATATGCCAGCCTCACCGATCCGCCCGTCTTCACCGCATGGCTCGCGCCGCTGCGTGCCTGCGAATGGGTCGTCTATGCCAAGCGTCCCTTTGCCGGACCCGAAGCGGTGCTCGCGTATCTCTCACGCTATACGCACCGGGTGGCGATTTCCAACCAGCGTCTGCTCGCCTTCGACGAGCGCGGCGTCACGTTCCGCTGGAAAGACTATCGCGCGAAGGGGCGCACCCGCTACAAGACCATGACCCTCGAGGCCGGCGAGTTCATGCGCCGCTTCATGCTGCATGTCCTGCCTGGCGGCTTCCATCGCATCCGTCACTACGGACTGCTTGCCAACCCGGTGCGCCGCGCCAGACTCGCGAAGGTGCGCGAACTGCTGCACGTTGCCACCGGCGTCGACACGTCTGCGCGCGAAGCCGTCAGGGAAACACGGCCCGCCTTCATCTGCCGCCACTGCGGCGCGCCGATGATGGTCATCGATATCCTCACGCGCACCGCACCGATCCGCGCGCCCCCCACGCGCCGGGGCCCGACATGAATACAACGGTTTCCGGACGTGCTACCCGACCGTCGGCTTCGCGGCAACGCGGCCCACGAGCGGACGTTTGCGCCTGTCGCTTCGCGCAGTCCCTCACAGCTCCCGTTCGCCATCACGATTGCGCGACTGAACCGCTACGTCACCGCGTTAGCGCCCATCCGGCATCCCGCCCGGCCGCGCATACTGCAACCCCGCCAGGCATCGTGACACATCAATCGCCATAAGCCACGAAAACTCCCCTTGCATCGGGGCATCCCGCGGTTTCCTCCCTTCAGGTTTATTCAACGCCTGCCCGCACGCGCCGGCGCGCGCTTCCCGGCCCGCAGACATGGGCAGGCGTCGAACAAACCTTAAGATGGAACAAACCTTAAGATGAGGGACCATTGACACTTTGACAAGTGTCGCGGGTAGGTCCGAAGCGTGCTAACCCAATAAATTGGTCGCCCATTGGATGAACATCCATTCCGCGACTAGCCGGTGACTCGTGCGATATGCAGGCCGTGACCTGCGGCTGCGCTAATCACGATCGCTTAATGCAACACCTACGCTAACGATCAACGTTGTTGTAACCGAATTTCAATAACGCAACTAACGGTCAATTCGCGGCGTGCCACCCTTGACAATCAACCGGTTCAGCCCAGCCGAAAAAGCCTTTTGCCGCGGCCACGTCGCGCTTGCGCAGAGCATGAAGTCCACTGTCTGGCCGGCCCCCGGTCCACCGCCCGGTACAGATAGACCCACCTGCCACGGATTTTAAGATACGTTTCGTCAACACGCCATGACCGCCCAGTGGGCGTGCCAAAACGGTTCCAGCGCTTGACGAACTCCGGTGTAAAGCGCTTCACCCAGCGCAGAATCGTGGTATGCGCCAGCGACAAACCCCGCTCGGCCATCATCTCCACCAGATCACGCAGGCTAAGCTTGTAACGAAGATACCAGCGCACGCACAGAATGATGATCTCTCGATCAAAATGCCGTCCATCGAACAACACATCCATAGTCTTTAACTTGCTCATCGCCGGCCATCAGATCGTTTGCTTCGACAACTCTAACCGATTTCGCCATTCCTATTTGCACCACAGCCCCCGTCGCTTCCCAAGCGTTCCCATGTGCGTGTGCCATGCGAAAAAGGTGTTTGACGCGTGTGCCCGCTGTGCGCAGGAATGGTTGAAGGTGGTGCATAACGGTGTGCGCAGGAGGGTGACTCATGCCTGTCGCGAGGGAGGGTCTATACGAAGTCGCAATGGGAGGCGTTCGCCGGTGCACTCGATGCACTACCTGAAAAGCCCGAGGCTGAACATGCAGTCACGGTGCGCGATGCGATGAAAGACATGCGCGCACGTGTACGAGGGGCGAAGGCGAAGGGCTACACATTAGAGCAGATCGCGGAGCAGGCGAAACCGCACGGCATCGACATCACGGCGGGAACGATCCGCTACGCGTTGCGCGCAGCCGCAAAAGGCAGCGGTGCCAGGAATGGCACACGCTCGTCGGCATCATCCTCATGCCGATTTTCCAGTCTGTCTGGTTTTGCATGACGGTGGCGAGGGCGAGGGCGGGGGACAGGGCCAACCCGGGGTCAGATGGTTGCGGACTTCGTCGCCAAGGTGGCGAGCGGGTTTCCGTGCCTCGCTCCCGTCCTCATCCTCATGGTCGTCGCGGCTCTCCCATGAGGATGCGGCAGGGATTTCCCGGTCGGTGAAGATTTCCGGCACCCAGGCGACTTTCGCGAGCCGCAGTTCGGCGGCAGCTGCTGCGTCGGCCTTCTTCATCCTGTCGAGATCGGCTGCGGCCTTCGGCGAGACGGCGGCGGCGACGACTTAAGCAATGCGGGCCTTGCTGACATGGTCGAAATACGTGGCGCGCGTGGGCGTCCAGTACCCGGTCATGTCGAGATTCAGCGTACCAGCGAGCGCGTTGATCGCATGCGGCCTTTGTTCGCCTGCGATTCTGTCAAGCAGGGTCCCGGTGCAGAACGCGAGCAGATCGAGCAGCGTCGTCCCGGGGTCCTGCTGGATGAGCCACGGCAGCAGGTCGGCCAGTTTCGCGGGCAGTTCCGCGATCCATCGCGCGCGTTGCGTGTCGATGGCGCTCCACGCGGGACTAGTGCCCAGATCGTCTGCGGCGCCCAGCAGTCCGTCGTGATTGTTCGTGCCGGTAGCCGGCGATGATGTCCCGCTACTGGCAATTCGAAATTTCGCGCGGCGTCAGCAAGCCCTCATGCCGGATGCGTCCCATTTTCGGACAAGCCGCCGCTCCCCACCCACACTAAGCGTCCGATTTTGCGACAGTGCTCCAGCACGCGAGCCATCTCGTCGCCGCGGATAGCACCGCTTCCCATGCTCACGCGCCTTCTTGGGGTGGCGTGATCGCTTCCTTCTCCTTTGGCATGGACATTGCCTAGTCTGTGTCGGCCCCGCGCAAAAGCGCCGCTCGTATGGTTGGTGCGTTTGCCGGTCATACATAAACGGAGGAGACAAAAGTGAAAGCTGCCGTGCTGCATCAGTACGACGAGTCGTTGACTCGCGAAGAATTCGTGCGCTACGAAGATGTCGACGATCCGAAGATCGAGCGCCCCACTGATGTCATAGTCCGGATTGGCGGCGCCGGTGTGTGCCGCACCGATCTGCACGTCGTGGAAGGCATCTGGCGCAGCAAGGTCGATGTGACGTTGCCCTACATCATGGGTCACGAAAACGCCGGTTGGGTCGAAGAAGTGGGCCGCGGGGTGGAGAGTGTCAAGGTGGGCGACCCGGTCATCTGCCATCCCCTCGTGACGAGCGGACATTGCCTCGCCTGCCGGCGTGGCGACGATATGCACGCCACGGAGAGCCGGTTTCCCGGCATCAATGCCAACGGCGGCTATGCGCAATATCTGGCGACGGGCGAACGCTCGCTGATCCAGTTGCCGAAATCGCTCGCGCCGAAGGACGTCGCACCGTATACCGACGCCGGCTTGACCGCGTACCGCGCCGCGAAGAAAGCGTCGCGCCATTTGCTTCCCGGCCAATTTGCCGTCGTGATCGGCGCCGGTGGTCTGGGGCACATCGGCATCCAGGTCCTGAATGCGCTTTGCGCGGCTGAAATCATCGTAGTCGACCGCTCGGATGTTTCGCTGCAGCTTGCGAAGGATTGCGGCGCGCATCACACGGTCAAGGGCGACGGTCATGAAGTCGAGCGCGTACTCGAACTGACGGGCGGCGACGGCGCCGAAGCGGTAATCGATTTTGTCGGCGAAGGCGACGCAATCGCAAAGGGCCTCGCCATGACGCGCAACGCGGGCTTTTACTACATCGTTGGCTATGGCGGAAAGATCGAGTTGCCGACCATCGACATGATCACCAGCGAGAAGACGATCGTCGGCAACCTGGTCGGCACCTATCCCGAACTCGTCGAACTGATGGCGCTCGCCGACCGTGGCCTCGTCCATCTGTCAACCCGCGAATACCGTCTGAGCGAGGCGAACCAGGCGCTCAAGGATCTGCACCACGGCAAGGTCAAAGGCCGGGCGGTGTTGATTCCGTAGTCGCCTCGACGGGGCACCTCAACGTGGAGATTGCCGTGACTGTGGAGCGTGACGCAGCCTCGCTTTTCGAGCGCATGCGTCTGGTTATCGCACTGACCGAAGTCAATTCCCACCACTTGCGCGGAGAAAGCAGACGCGCGGGCGCGGAGATCGAACTGGCGTGCGCACTCGCTTGCGAGCAGCGCGACGGTGTGCCGCCAGAAGGAACGTCGCATATCGAGCAACTGCGCGAGCGCCTCGGCGAGGCCGAAAGCGCGTTGCGGGCGATCGAATCCGAGCGGGAGCGGCTTGCGAACGAGCTGGCTCAACTGGACAGTCGAGCGTCGTCTGAGACACAAGGGGGCTGGCAATGAATCGGATTCCGGTTACGGTGCTCACCGGCTTTCTCGGCGCTGGCAAAACCACGCTGCTCAATCGCATTCTGTGCGAGCAGCACGGCCGGCGCTATGCGGTGATCGTCAACGAGTTCGGCGCGATCGGCATTGACGGTGGTCTCGTCGTCGGCGCGGAAGACGAGGTCATCGAATTGAACAACGGCTGTGTCTGTTGCAAGGTGCGCGGTGATCTGATTCGCGTGGTGGCGGCGCTGGTCAAGCGTAAGGACGGCTTTGACGGGATCCTGATCGAAACCTCCGGTCTGGCTGACCCCGCGCCGGTGGTGCAAACCTTCTTTATCGATGATGAGATCCGGCAGCGCACGCGGCTCGACAGCGTAATCTGCGTGGCCGATGCCGCGCATTTGCAGGCGCGCCTCGCAGACAGTCGCGAGGCCGCGGAGCAACTCGCGCAGGCCGACATCGTACTGATCAACAAGATCGACCTCGTCGATCCGGCCGGTCTCGCTTCGGTTCAGGACGCCGTGCGGCGCATCAACCCGACCGTGGAATGGCGGACCAGTGTGCGCTGCGAAATACCGCTTGCCGCGCTGCTCGATCGCGGCGCGTTCGATCTCAAGCGCATGGCGCTTGCCACATCGGCGGGTGACGGCGGTGAATCATCACGCGGCGAGCGGACTTACCACTACGTGCCGCTTCGTGCAGGCGCCCCCGTCAAACGGGGTCGCCATAGTCACGGTATCGACAGTGTATCGCTGCGTGTCGAGCGCCCGCTCGAACGCACGCGCTTCCTCTCCTGGCTGCAGCAGTTGGTGGTCGAGCAAGGCCAGAACCTGTTGCGTGCAAAAGGGATTGTCGATCTCGCCGGATCGGAGCGTCGCTTCGTGTTTCAGGGCGTGCACATGACGATGGATACGGATTTCGACCGGCCCTGGCGAGCCGGCGAACACCGTGACAGCCGCCTCGTGTTTATCGGCCGCAATCTCGACCGGCGCGAGTTGCGGGAGAGCATCCGGTACTGCGAGATCGACTCATGAACGCGCCTCCCGTTCTGATCGAATTGCTCGGGGCATGTTGGGTCACCGACGCGTCCGTCGTCGAAGTGGTGTGGGACACGGCGGGGCAATCCGCTGGATTCGCCCTCGGTGACGGCACGCTAGCGCTCGCCACCGGCGTCTGGGACGGCGGCCCTCGACTCAAACCACGCGAGAGCGGCGGCGTGGAGGTCGTGCAGGCACAGGCACCACCCGCGCCGCTCGCGCGCTTCAGCGTGCATGAGGGCACGGGCCTGGCCCTTGCCGCCGACCCTGCGGGCGGCTTCTTGAGCGGTGGTGATGATGGCCGTCTCGTCCATCTGCGGCTCGATGGCACGAGCGAACTCGTCGCGCATGAAGCCGGCGCATGGATCGACCGCGTGGCCGCCAGCCAGGCGGGTGGTCGAGTCTATGCAAGCGGCCGCCGGGTTCATTGGCTTGGGGCCAAACCTGCCTGCCTTATGCTGCCTGGATCGGCGACATCGCTGGCCTTCGACCCAACTGGCACACAACTGGCGATCTCGCATCATGGTGGCGTCACGCTGTGGGCAGCCGACACGCTCCGGGAGCGTCAGCTTGCGTGGCCGGGCTATCACCGCAACGTGGCGTGGAGCCCTTATGGCCGCTATCTCGTGAGCGGCATGGAAGAGAATGCGCTGCATGGCTGGCGGCTGCCCGACGGCGCGGACATCGAGATGGGCGGCTATCCCGGCCAGCCCCGCTCGCTATCGTTTTCCGCTGACGGCCGCTTTCTCGCCACCAGCGGCGGCATGCGCGCAGTGTGCTGGCGCTTCGATCCGCCCGGCGCGAACGACGAACCACACGAATGCGGCGTTCTCGCCAAGGCGCCGGTAAGCCAGGTGGCCTGCCATCCGGCTCATCCGCTGATTGCAGTGGGTTATCACAGCGGTGCGGTGTTGCTGTGTCAGCCAGGCAGTAGCGACATTTTGTTTATCAAGGATTCCGGCAACAGTGCGGTCAGCGCGATGGCCTGGTCGCCGGACGGTGGGCGGCTCGCTCTGGGAACCGAGGCGGGCGAGTTGGCGCTGGTGTTTCTGCCCGACGAGCTGTTCCGCTTCGGACGCCGCGGATAAACGGGCGGTGCTTCCATCACATGTCAAAACGGAGACAAACATGCATAACGGACACACACCCAAAGAGCAGTTCTTCGAGCGCCTTGGCGCCGTGGCGGACGAGATGATCGAAGCGTACGGCAAGGACTTCGCGCTAGGCGCGCTAATTCTTACGGCACGCTTTGTCGCCGAAGGAAAAGAGCCCGACGGCGCTGCCCGAAGCGTGATTCCTGCGGGTGAAAGCCACGGCAGCGTTGCGACGTAGCAGCGTGCCACGGTTCACCCCGTTAGCCGTCACTGAAAATATGGTATCCGAAATAATATAGACGATCGATTCAGCACCCGCCACCCGATCCAAACGTCCCAATATCGGACAGCGTCGTGAGGCGGAGTTGTCGCAGAACACAACATGGCGCACTGCAAGAATTTCTGGCAAAAGCCCGCGCTCGTTACCAGGCTTGATGCCGAATAAAGAATTCCTTCTGGCACGCTTATCGCTCTATCAGTGCAGGTCAAACCGGAAGCGTCGACGTCACAAAACGCGAGCCGAAAACAGCAGGAGACACGATCAATGAAGACCGGCCCAACAGGCTTGTCCTTCCGTTCCTTCTCCCGAACTTTTCGCTTGCCAAGGAGACGGCCCGCCCGTGTTGTTGACTCTGGTCCTGGCGGTAGCCGGCCCTGCCCGAAGCGTCGCATTGCGACAGTTATCGAAATGGAACTAGGAGAGCTCAATGTCTGATGGATTAACGCTCAACAAGATCACGTCCCAGCGCGGGATCAGCATTGGCGAAGCGGCACGCCGCGTTGCCGATCTCGGTTGGACTCCGAGTTACGTCCAGGAGGCCATGACCTTCCCGACGGACTACAAGATCAGCAAGGCGCCACGCGACCCGATGAAACAGGTGCTGCGCTCTTATTTTCCGATGCAGGAGGAAAAGGACAACCGCGTCTACGGCGCACTCGACGCGGCATTGCGCGGCGACATGTTCCGCAACGTCCAGCCCCGCTGGGTCGAATGGATGAAGCTGTTCCTCGCCATCATTCCGTTCCCCGAGATTTCCGCGGCACGTTCGATGGCGATGCTCGGCCGGCTCGCACCGGGTGAAGAGCTACGCACCGGCTTTACGATGCAGATGGTCGACGAGTTCCGGCACTCCACGATCCAGATGAATCTGAAAAAGTGGTACATGGAAAACTATATCGATCCGGCCGGGTTCGATATTACTGAAGCCGCATTTGGCAAGTGCTATGCCACCACGATCGGCCGTCAGTTCGCCGAGGGCTTCCTCACCGGCGATGCGGTTACGGCCGCTAACGTGTTCCTGCAGGTGGTGGCCGAAACGGCGTTCACGAACACGCTGTTTGTCGCGATGCCATCCGAAGCCGCCCGCAATGGCGACTACGCGTTGCCGACCGTGTTCCTTTCGGTGCAGTCGGACGAAAGCCGCCACATCGGCAATGGTCACTCGCTGGTGATGTCGATCATCAACGATCCGGACAACCATCTGCTGCTCGAGCGCGACCTGCGCTATGCGTTCTGGCAGAACCACGCGATCGTCGATGCCGCTATTGGCACCTTCATCGAGTACGGCACCACGGACCGCGACAAGAACAAGGAATCGTACGCCGAGTTGTGGCACCGGTGGATCTACGAGGATTACTACCGCACCTACATGCTGCCGCTGGAAAAGTACGGCATCAAGATTCACCACGACGACGTAGCCGCCGCCTGGGACCGCATTGTCAAGCAGAACTATGTCCACAAAGTCGCACAGTTCTTCTCCGTGGGCTGGCCCGTCAACTTCTGGCGCATCGAAGCGCAGACCGAAAAAGACTTCGAATGGTTCGAACACAAGTACCCTGGCTGGTACGCCGAATTCGGCGACTTCTGGAAGTGGTACGCGAAGAAGAGCGTGCCGGGCGAAACCAACATGCTGTTCGATCAGGAAAACGGTTACGTGTATCCGCACCGTTGCTGGAGCTGTCTGGTGCCCTGTCTGATCCGTGAAGACTTCGTGGTGGATGAGGTCGACGGCCAACTGTATACGTATTGTTCGGAGTTGTGCCGCTGGACGCATAAGGTGGCGTTCGCGCCGGAATACGAGGGCAGACCGACCCCGGCTATGGGCCGCTTCAGCGGACGCCGCCAATGGGAAGAGTGCTACCACGGCTGGGATCTGGCCGATTGCATCAAGGATCTCGGCTTTGTGCGCAGCGACGGCAAGACGCTCGTGCCGCAACCCCATCTGCGCTTTGACGACAAGCAGATGTGGACGCTCGACCACGTGCGCGGCAACACGATCCAGAGCCCGATCGTGCTGCTGCGCGCCATGACACCGGAGCAGCGCGAGAAACATATTGCCGAGTATCGCGCCGGCTTCAAGATCAACCCGCTGAATTGATGAGGCAAGCGCGTCCGGCGGTGGCGGTGCGGCCGCCGCCCCGGACCGTTGAAAGGAGTGCGAAATGAGCGATATCCAGGAGATGAGGGGCGATATGACGGATCCGGGCGACG
>NZ_JAXDPY010000163.1:0-9984 GCF_034668105.1 Paraburkholderia sp.
GAGCACGTATTGCCCGAGCCCGACCGGATTCGCCACGGGCACCAGCACGATTTCCGCGTTCAGCGCGCCTTGCTTTTCCAGTTCGAGCAAACGACGCTTCAGCAACACCGTCGTCAGCATCGCGGGCGTTTCATCGGCATGCAGCGACGACTGGATATAAATCTTCTGCCCGCTATCCGCAGGACCAAAATGAAACGACACCAGCTCGCGGTGCGTGCCGATAGCCGGCGATAGAAGCGGAATCGATTGCTTGTTCATGGGAACCCGAGATCTGTAGAAGAGAAAGTAAGCCGGAAAATCAATTGCCGTACGGATCGAAGTCGAAGTATTTCTTCGCGATCATCCCGGAGAACTCCAGGTCGACCCGCTGGCAATGCGCATGGGATGGCCATCCGCTGCTCGCGAAGCGCGTGATCGAACTGAAGGACTTCGCGAATCAGCCTTTCGTTAGCCTGTCGTCGAATGACCCATATCGGGTTCTGATCGATGAAACCTTCGCGCGAGCGGGCATCGCACGCCGCCAGATGATCGAAACACCTACCGCCGTCTCCGTGTGCAGTTTCGTGCGGCAGGGCCTCGGCTTGGCCATCGTCAATCCGCTTACCGCGCTGGATTTCGTGGGCCACAATCTGCATATCCGGCCGCTCGCCGTGTCGTTGCCGTTTCGCGTGAGCGTGATTCGTCCGGAGCATCGTCCGAGCCATCCGCTGGCCGGTGCGTTCCTCGAAGCGCTGCAAAGCGAAGCTGCCGCGCTGCGGCTACAATTAAACGATCACACCAAACGCAAGCAGTCGTAACGCACTTGCGGATGCCTTACACCTCTTCGCCGCGTGGCCTTTTCACAGGCCATTTGACCCATCAACAGGAGTTTCCCAAATGATGAATCGAGACAACCCCGTCTGGCTGATTACCGGCTGTTCCACCGGCTTCGGCCGCGAATTGGCAAAGCTGGTGCTGGAGCGCGGCTGGCGCGCGGTAGTCACCGCCCGCGATCCGTCGAAGGTAAAAGATATCGCCGATGGACACGGCGATCGCGCACTGGTTCTGCCGCTCGACGTGACGAACCGCACGCAGATCGAAGACGTGGTCACCCAAGCCAAGCAGCGTTTCGGCCGCATCGACGCGCTAGTCAATAACGCGGGTTACGGCTATCTGGCCGCGATCGAAGAAGGCGAGGACGACGAAGTCCGCGCGATGTTCGAGACCAACGTGTTCGGTCTGGTCGACTTGACGAAGGCCGTGCTGCCGATCATGCGCGCGCAGCACAACGGTTTGATTGTGAATGTGTCGTCGATTGGCGGCATTACGAGCTTCGCCGCGACCGGCTACTACCATGCCACCAAGTACGCCGTGGAAGGCTTGTCCGAATCACTCGCAACAGAAGTGAAGCCGCTCGGCATCGACGTATTGATCGTCGAGCCCGGCCCATTCCGCACGAACTGGGCAGGACCGTCGATCAAGCAGTCGGCAACCGTGATCGACGCCTATGCGGCCACCGCAGGCGAGCGCCGCAAGCAGACCGAAGCGCGCAGCGGCAAACAGGCGGGCGATCCGGTGCGCGCCGCGCAAGCCATCATCGACGCCGCGCTGTCGGACAACCCGCCACTGCGCTTGCTGCTCGGCAAGACCGCGCTCGAACTGGCGCGCAAGAAGCTGGACTTCATGCGCGGCGACTTCGATGGGTGGGAAGCCACAACGGTCGGCGCGGATTTTCCGGCCTAAAGCGACTTAAAGCGGCTTAAAGCGGCTTAAAACTCGACCAGCGCAAAATCTTCCTTGCCCACGTCGCACAGTGGGCAACGCCAGTCGGCCGGGACATCCGCCCAGCGGGTGCCCGGCGCGATACCCTCTTCCGGCAAGCCGGCGGCTTCGTCGTAGATCCAGCCACAGATCACGCAAACCCATTGTTTGAAGTCGTCCGCACACGCCGCGCTTTCCGCCGCCGCATGCGGTGCGGCGCCAGCTTGCGATGCCGGCGTGTCGTCGAGGCTCACCACCATCGGCGCGGCTGTACCCATCCTGCTTTCTGCAAGGCGTGCCTGCAGGCTTTCCAGCAAGCGTTGCGCTTCAGCTTGCGTCAGATCGATCCAGTACGGATCGCCGGCGCCGTCGTTGAGCCGCTCGGGCGAAAACTGGATCTCTACGGCTACGCCCTTCTTGTACATGGCAAATCGGAATGTCGATGAAGCCGGCGGCGAGCGCCGGCCCAGGGTGGAATGCTTGAAGCTAGTGCTTTGTGGCGGGATCAGACGAACTGGTTCAGCACGATCGCTGCGATCAGACCGGCGGCGCCAATGATGCCCAGCAGTTGCAGCAGAGTGAGGGACTTACGGGATGCGGTGGGGATGTGTTGCGTAGTCACGAGGTGTTCTTAAAGATTGGAAAAAGCGAAATGGTACACGGGTTGGAGGCCGGCGCATCTCGATTGGCGCAAACCCTCGTGTGTCAGATGCCATTATCGCTGCTCGATCGGCCTGGATTCCCTGCTGTACGGAGATGGATTATTTCCCCACGAGGGGCAATTCAAACTCACCATGCTTTTGGATTTCCCGCTCGGCTTGATGAGCCCGCATCTGCCTGATACAGGTTGTCATAGCGGACGCCGCCGGCTCGCCGCTCATCGTCGCCGACGATCGTACGGTCTGCACGGCGCCAAAAAGCTCGACGATCAGGTATGCGACAAGGGATTGCCGTGACGCGAATCCCAGAAGCGGATCACCGCGGCGCCGCCGGTGCCGGCGCCCACCACCTGATCCGGCGAACCGCTCTCGCGCAGCAAACTGCGTAGTTCGTTGATGACCGGAAACACCTCGTGATTCCAGTCCGCGCCCTGCGAATCGTGCGCGCGCTGTTCAGCTTCGACGATCTCGCGGTCTTCCTTGAAAATGCGTTCGGTGAACCACACGAGCAATGGCCACGCGAGATTCAGCACGCCGGGAATGCCCGGTTTGCGAATCGACAGCAGGCCAAAGGTGCGGTTCGTGCGCTGCTCGCGATCGAGCGGCACGTAGACGATCCACAAATCCATCACCAACGTCTGATCGGACGTGCGGATCTGCAGCGTCTGATACGGATACTCGGTGCGGATCGTCATCACGTCCTTGTCGTTGTCACCGCCGGTCTTGCGACTCTGGCCGAACACGATCGCTTCGCCGATCGGCTGCTGGCCGGCCATGCGCGCAAACGTGTAATCGACTTCGACCCAGCCTTCGCCGCGCCGCCGCCCCAACGAGCGCGCGCGCATCTGCCCCATCTGCCGGCGATGCAGAAACTGATGATTCATATCCATCAGGTTCTCATGCATGAACGAATAGTGGCAATTCACCGGACGGCCGAAACGGCGCGTCTTGTACTTTTTGTCGGAGACGGAGCCGAATGCGGGTAGCGGCCGTCTGTCGGCCAATTCGGCATTGCCGGGAAACACGAAAATCAGCCCTTCTACTTCACGGCACGGATAAGAACGCACGCCGTTCGGCAAACGATCGCGGCCCAGATACGGCACGTCGATGCATGTGCCCGAGCAGTCGTAGGTCCAACCGTGATAGCCGCAGCGGATCGACTCGCCGTCCACCACGCCCTGATGCAGCGGCACCTGACGATGCGCGCAACGATCTTCGAGCGCGAACACCTTGCCCGACTCCGTACGCGCCAGCACGATCGGCTCACCCGCGAACGTCACACCATGCGTCTTGCCCCGTTTCACCTCATGCGACCACGCGAGCGGATACCAGTAATCAGGGTGAATACCTACGCGGCGCAGATCGCGCACCGGGGCGCCGTTGGCGTCTTTATCCGGCGTGTGGGCGTTCCCTGCGGCAGGGGAGTCAGCCTGAGTGGCTAAATGAGCGGCTGCATGAACAGCCGACGCATCGACCGGCGCATCGACGATGTCTTGTTCGAGCGGGGGAACAGCATGCATACGTGGAGCCTCCGTGCACGAGCGGATAGAAGGTGATCGGCCTGCAATTCGCAGGCCGACATCGTCGTACAGTCTACTCGAACCCGAAGCGGTATGGTTTCGCCGCCAGCAACGCTGCCTTGATATACCGCACATGGACGCCATTGCGTCTGCCGGCCGGTTTCAAACCGCTGAGCGGCGGTTAGGTTTCGTCGTGCGTCACGAGGCCGGAGCGGCGTTGCACGCCCCAGGAGCGTCCGCCACGCAGGAAATGCAGCCAGCCGAGCAGCGCCCCGACATGCCGCACCAACTGGAACGTGAACGGCTCGGCAATTGCCGCGAGCACGGCCATCCACAGACTGGAGCCGGTGCGCTCTCCGGTCCAGCGGCGGTACAGATGGATACACCAGAGATAAAACGCGAGGTCGATCGCCGTTTTGACGAAGATCACGCTGAAAATCGACACCACGATCGCGCCATGCCCGCCGAACAGAAAGCCGAGCAGCAATGCGAAGGCGGTCAGCCCGTAGATCGGTTGCATCGTATCGATGGCCTTGACCGGCAGCATCAGCATGCCCATCGTGCCGTAGCGCGGATTGCCGGTCATGTCGCGATTCCAGTACTGCGTTTGCAGGAAGCCGGCGAACCAGCGGCGGCGCTGCCGCAGGAAGCTGCCGAGCTTGTCCGGCGCGTCGGTACGCGCATGGGCATCGCCGACCACGCGCACGTCCCAGCCGAGACCGTGGTCGACCGAATAGCGGCGCAGCCGGTGAATCAGCTCATAGTCTTCGACCAGGCACTGCGGATCGAAGCCGCCCACGTCGACCAACGCGTCGCGCTTGAACGACGCGAACGCGCCTGAAATCAGCAGCAGACTGTCGGCGCGCATCCACGCAAAACGGGCGATGAAGTTACGCATGTATTCGTAGGTCTGAAACCACTGGAACACGCGGCCCGACACCGATTTGCCGCACACCGGCACCAGAATGCCGGCCGCCGCGACCAGCTTCGGCTCGCTCGCGAAGGCGGCGCGCATCGCGTAGGTGGCGTCGTCGTCGAGCAGCGTGTCGGCGTCGACGGTCATCACGGTGTCCGTGGTCATGACTGTGATCGCCGCGTTCAACGCGCGCGCCTTGCCGCCGTGCGGCACGCGCAGCCAGTACAGGTTCGGATAAAGCGAACTCGGCGCGCTCAGCACGCCGTCGGCTGCGGCAGTCAAGCCGAAACGTTCACTGAGCAGCGCGTGGGTGGCATCGGTGGAACCGTCGTCGGCGATCACGATTTGCGCCGGGCCATGCGTCTGGCGCAGCAGCGCGGCGAGCGTCACGGGCAACACCGCCACCTCGTTATGCGACGCGACGATCACACCCATCTCCGGCAAGCTGCGGGAATCGAAGTCGGGCTCGAGCGGCGCCGTGGGCCGCATCAGCGGCAGCGTTTTCCACGTGACGAACGCGAGCAGCAAGGTGTCGTACACAACGTACGCAATCCCCGTCGACCACGCCACCACGCCTTGCAGAAAGAAGGCGCGAGCGAACAGCAGCAACCACAGCACGATCACGCTGAAATGAATCAGCGTGCTCAGCAGCGTAGTGGGACGCGGCAGAATGCGCGGCGATGCGAGGGCGAGCGCCTGTTCCAGAGTGTTCTTCAAAATGACTGCTGAGCCCGTCGATGGTGCGGTTGTTAAATGGAAAAGAGCGCGGCGGTGCTCACGGCACCATGCGTTTCAGAACCGACTTGCGATCGATCCATTGATGCTTCAACGCGCCGCCGATATGCATTGCCAGCAACGCATACAGCGTGTAGCCGAGCCACGTATGCAAGGCGCCGAAGCGATCGTGCAGGGTCTCCTTGAGCACCGGGTCGAGATGCATCACATAACCAATCCGCGGCCAGGGAAACAGGTTGAACAGATGCATGGGATGCGTGGCCGCATCTTTCCAGGCTGAATCGTGCAACCAGCCGGAGAGCGGCAGCGCAATCATCAGCAGATACAGCAGGAAATGGGCGGCATGCGCGGCGCTCTTTTCCCACGACGGAAACTCACGCGGCAGCGGCGGCGGCTTGTGCGACACGCGCCACAAGATACGCAGCAGCGCGAGGCCCAGCACCGTGATGCCGATCGACTTGTGAGTATCGACCACCGGACGCACCCAGTCGTCGGGCCATGATTCGGCCGTCAACCCGAGCACGACATTGACGATCATCAGCAACGCGATCAGCCAGTGCAGCGTGATTGCCGTGCGGGTATAGCGCGACGGCGCCGGCGTGCCGGTCGAATCGGTCAGGGAATCGGCGTGCGTGTTCATGGGTCGTTCGGTCTGCAAATGCGTTCCCGCGAAAGCTGTTTGAAAAGTCCGCCATGCCGGTGCGATGCCTGCTCTCTCATCGCCGATATGAAGCTAACGCTTTAGTGTGCCGGTTTATTCCGCCAGCCGCTTAAGAGTGTGTTGCAGTTTATTTCGACCGCGCGTGACAAATCATGCTTTGAGCGCCGCCGTCACGCGTGTCCGCAACGTTGGCAACACCTCCGCTTCGAACCACGGATTGCGCTTGAACCACGCGATATTGCGTGGCGAGGGATGCGGAAGCGGCACCACGCTCGGGCCATATTCCCGCCAACGCAGCAGCGTATCGGTGAGGGTTGGTCCGAATGCGTCACCGAGACCAAAACGCTGCGCGTATTGGCCGATCAACACTGTGAGCCGTACCTCGCGCAACTGGGCGAGCAAGGCCTGATGCCAATGCGCGGCGCACTCGGGCCGCGGCGGCAAGTCGCCGCTCGTGCCTCTGCCGGGAAAGCAGAAGCCCATCGGCACGATCGCAAATTTCGAGGCGTCGTAGAAGAGTTCGTCGGAGACGCCGAGCCAATTGCGTAAACGCGCGCCACTCGCATCGCTCCATGGGATGCCCGAAGCATGCACGCGCGCACCCGGCGCCTGGCCGATGATCAGAATGCGCGACTCAGCTGACGCCACCACGACCGGCCGCGGCGTATGCGGCAGCACCGGCGCGCATATTGTGCACGCGCGAATGTCATGCAGTAGCCGATTGAGTGCGATGGGTTTGCTTGTGGTCATACGGTGGCGCGGATCAGGTTTCGGGTTTCTGGTTTTCTGCTGGATAAAGCAACGTTTACCCCGCGAACGACGCCCGGTCAACCGCATCCCCCACGCCGCCTGCATGTGAAGCGGCGCCCCGTGAGTGCTTTAGCGCTTTACAAACCGATAATGCCCCACGCCCCATTCGTTTCCCTCCGCGTAGCCGAACAACTCGGCCACGGCCATATAGAACATGCGCCACCGCTGCAACCACACAGCCGCATCCCGCGCGCCATACGTATCGACCAGCATCGGCAAGACCTGATCACGCGCCGCATCGAGCGCGGCCAGCCAATGATTCGCCGTACGCTTGTAATGCGTGCCGCTCACCCACCATTGACGTTCCATCCGCAGATCGTCCTGAAAGTTCAGCAGGAGGGCTTCGGACGGCATCGTGCCGCCCGTGAAAAAGTACTTCGACATCCAGTCGCTGCCGTCCTGCACCTGAAAATGATACGCAAGCGTGCGATGCACGAAGATATGCACGAACAGCTTCGCCTCGTCGCGCATCCAGCGCGAAATTTTTGCAAGCAGCAGGCCGTAGTTCTTCATATGCTCGAACATCTCGACCGACACCACGCGATCGAAACCATCGCCGAGCTGCGCATCATCGAATTCGAAATCGACGATATTGCCCGTGACCACCGACAGATTGCGCAGGCCGAACTCCGCCGCACGCGCTTCGATAAACGCGCGCTGCCCATGCGAATTCGACAGCGCGACGATCTGCGCGCGCGGATAATGCGCCGCCAGCCACAACGACAACGAGCCCCACCCGCAACCGAGATCGAGAATCCGCTGACCGTCGGCCAGTTCCGCGCGTTCGGCATAGCGCTCGAGCATCGCCGCTTCGGCTTGCGCGAGCGTTTCGTTGCCGGTCGGGTACAAGCAGCACGAGTACTTCAGATGCGGTCCGAGATGTGCATGAAAGAACGACGCCGGCACCTCATAGTGCTGCGTGTTGGCAGCCTGCGTTTCAATGGCGATCGGACTCGCGCGCAAGTCGTCCAGCAGACGGTTGAGCCGTTGCGCGCGCAACTCGCCGTTGTCGATCGCTTCGTCGCGCAAACGCTGGCGCATCAGTTGACGCATGCCACACCGAATCAGGCTGTCGGGCAGCCAGCCGCGTTCGCAGCTTTGGATCAGCCAGCCATCGCTGGGCTCGGCGGGCGATGAAGGCGGCATCGTATGGTCGGTAGTGGAAAGACTCATGAGGCGGACTCCCTATCGTTCTATCGGGGCTTTTTTGAAAATTCGCTCGCGCGTGACCTGGTCGTCTTCCACTCAATGCCGCGGCGGCCACGGAATGAGTGCGCTGGTGGTGCGCATGTATTCGGCGTAACCGGCGCGCCGTCTCGCCATGCTTTCTTCGAGCAGCGGAATGCCGGAGAGCTTCAGCAGCAGAAGCGCCATCAGCACCGGCGGCAACAAAGTGAACCATCCCCACGGCGTGCCGAATGACAGCGCGATGTACGCAAGCCAATGCACGCATTCGAAGAAGTAATTCGGATGCCGTGAATAGCGCCACAAGCCGACGCGGCACACGCTGTCGTGATGGGCCGGGTTCTGCGCGAAGCGTTTGAGTTGCCGGTCCGCGAGACCTTCGCCGGCTACCGAGACGATCCACAACACGATAGCCAGCACGATCCAGCCGGTTGGCGCTGGCGTGCTCCGATACGACGGCATGAGGAATGCGAGCGACAGCAGCATCGAAATCACGACTTGCAGCTGGAAAAACCAGAACATCTTGCTGCCTGCCTGGTCGCCCCACTGTTCCCGGAAGCGGTGATAGCGCGCGTCTTCGGGCTTGCCGTAATTGCGCTTCCACAGATGCGTGCCGAGCCGCACGCCCCAAATCAGGCCGCCCAGCGCAGTCAATGCGCGCGACACCGGATCACCGGTGCCGAGCACGGCGTAGAGCACCGCCACGAGGCCGAGCGAATAGGCCCAAACCGGGTCGACCATGCCGGCGTTCTCGCTCTTCAATTGCCATACCCAGACGGCGCTGAAAATCATGACGAGCCCGATCAAGGCAATCACGGCAGCAGCAAGTGGCGGCATGGGAGCCTCGTTCAAATGGCGGTGCGGTTGGTGTGCTGTAAGGGCACGATCGAATACGGCGCGTGCGGCTTTATTCCTTGTCACCCGGCGAAGCGAAGCCTGGTTTGCCCAGCTGATCGGGATGCTGCGGCACGCGCCTGAAACGCGACGTGTCGTAGCCCATCGCATCGAGCCGCGCGAGCAGCGACTGGTAGACGTCGTCGCTCATGTCGGGCTCACGCGAAAAGATCCAGCCGAGGTTTTTGCCGGGATAGCCGAGGATCGTGTAGCGATAATCGGGGTCGACATAGAGCGTCAACTGCGTTACGTGGACCGGCCAGAACAGCTGCACGCTCCACTCGCCGCCTTGCTTGCCCGGCACGGGCGTGTCGAGAAACTGATAGTGCCTTTCCGGGCCGTCGAAACGCGTCTTGCGGCCGTAATACGAATCGTCGATCTTGCCGTCGGGCCGCAACTTCCATTCCGCGCGGCTACCCACCAGGTCACGCTCGGCGAAATAGGGAATATTCGCGATGATGTACCAGGTGCCCATGTAGCGCGGCAGATCGACGGGCACCGTGGCGAGCGGCTCGCCGGCGCGTGGGTTCGGGTTGGGCGGATCGTTCGAGCACCCCGTCAGGGACACCAGCAGAACGGTCGCAACAGTAGCGGCGGTGCAAACAAAACGGCGCATGACGGTGGCCTTGAACGGGGCGGTAACAAAACGTATACGTTCGACGAGGTTGGACGGATGCGTTCAGGCCGCATTTCGGTGCAAACGCCTGATCAGCGAAGTCAGCCGCACCCATTGATTTCCCGCTTTACCACGCGGTGCGGACGCTTGCGGCAATGCAACACAAAAATCTCTGTGAAAAGGTTCGTGCGATAGACCGATTCAATTGGCGTCGCGGCCAATCGCATCCTGTAATGAAACTCCTGTCG
>NZ_JAXDPY010000164.1:0-3518 GCF_034668105.1 Paraburkholderia sp.
CGTATGCACATACGGCAGTCGTTGCGCACGCCGCTGACGGCTCAGGAACGCGAAACTGAGAACCATCGGTACGATCGACGGGAGCATCATGGCGGCCATCATGATGGCCCACATCGCCAGCACCAGCAACAGATCGATGGCGCCCCAATCCGTCATGCGCGGCATGATAGCCATGGCCACCCCCGCGTCCATGTGCTCCATGCCCCAGTTCATGTACAGCAGGTAGGCCCACGCGAGCGTTGCGGCGGCCGTGAGTCCCGACAGTACGATCACGCGGTCCCGCACCGGCAGCCGTTGCGTCACCAACCCGCCCCGAAAACCTGGCTCAGCCATGGTAGGCGAACGGAGAATAGAAGCCGTTTCGGTCCGAGATTTCTCTGGAAAAGCCGTGGTCGGTGAAGCTAAAGCGCGTCGATTTCCCGATCACCGCAGCGAATCCCGGGACAGGGGTAAGCGGGTGATTGCTGATGGTGACGTCGCCTCCATCCTGACCAGACAACGCTTCAATTTCGACGTCCGCCACATTCGGGATGCGAAGGCTGCGACGCTTCCCGTCGAGGTGGTAGTCGATCGCGGCTGGCATGACGCCCAAAACTTCGCCAATCATCGGACCCAGCGCGGAAAGCGGGCCGCCGGCTTGACCGGAAAAGATCTTACCTAACGCCTCTTGCTGCTTCGGTGTCCCGCGTTCGTCGAGATAAAGGGCCACCTTCCACTTGCTTTGCAGCATGTGACCCGGCGAATACGCAAAGAGAGCGATATTGAGTCCGTCCAGTGTCACGTCGGCGAGCTCGCCCTGATCGACGTGCCAACCGATCAGCACCGTGCAGTCTCCATCCGACGGCGGACTGAGACAAACGCAACTGCACGGGGCGTAGCAGTTGCAGCTTTCGAAATACGTACCGGCAACCTTCCAGCTCTCGGCCATGGCATTGACCTCCTTCGTTCGAACACGGGCAGGGTGCGCGCGCTTACAGCTTTCGGGCACGGCGCGTTTGCGCGCGTTAGTGGCGATTCCGGACGCCGAATCTGGCGAGCGAATCAGTTCAAGTCTAGGCCAAATGGCCAGGGGCGTGAGTCGCATGCCAGGAGCGCCCTGTGCTGCACGACCGCGGGCGCTGCAGGTTCGCAAACATGGCAAGCATGGTGCGACGTGAGCGGCTCGCAGCTCAACTGCAGGGCGGCAATAACTGGACGAGCTATCGTCGCAGCAGCGTGCGGTGGGACAACGGCCACGACCGCGACCGCCACCGCGATCACGATCACGATCACGACTGATCTGGAACAACGCCGCTGGCAGGCTGCGTGGCACGATGCGCAGTCTCTCTTAGAGGGGCGGCGCATCGTCGTTTTCAGGCGCCGTTCGGCGCGCGGAGCTTACACGCGAGACGCAGCGCTATACTGGGTGCCCGTCTATAGCGCGAGTAGCCGGGGCAGCACGAGCGCTGCCCGGCGAACCGATAGAAAATTGGCTGAGCACGATCTCAAAAGACTCAAAATCGACCGCGCGCCGGTGACCGCACGCCGTCGGCGCAACTGGACCGGCTACGGGGTGGCCGCGTTGATCGTCGTGGGCGCGCTCGTGGCCGGCTTGCGGTTCGCCAGCCCGCGCACCGTGCAAACCACGTCCGTCGTCTCCGCTTATCCGTCGCAGAGCTACACCTTGCTGAACGCGACGGGCTACGTCGTGCCGCAACGCAAGGCGGCCGTGGCGTCGAAGGCACAAGGGCGGCTCGAATGGCTCGGGGTGCTCGAAGGCACGCATGTGAAAAAGGATGAAGTCATCGCCAGGCTGGAAAGTGCGGACGTCCAGGCGTCGCTGGCGCAGGCGAAGGCGCAGGTGAAGGTCGCACAAGCGAACCTTGCGCTGCAGGTCGCCGAACTGAAAAACGCTGAACTCAACCTGCGCCGCTCTGCGATTCTGGTGCCGAGCGGCGCGATGCCCGCGACGCAGTACGACGCCGATTTCGCGCGCTACGACAAGGCGAAGGCGTCGATCGACAACAGCCGCGCGGGCATCGTGTCGGCGCAGGCGAACGCGCAGGCCGCACAGGTCGCTGTCGATCAGACTGTGATTCGCGCGCCGTTCAACGGCGTGGTGATCGAGAAGCATGCGAACGTCGGCGACAACATCACACCGTTTTCTCAGGCGTCCGACAGCAAGGGGGCCGTCGTCACCATCGCCGACATGGATACGCTCGAAGTCGAGGCGGATGTCGCGGAATCGAACATCACGAAGATCGCCGTCGACGCGCCTTGTGAGATCCAGCTCGACGCGCTCCCCGAACTGCGTCTCGCGGGCCGCGTATCGCGCATCGTGCCGACCGTCGACCGCTCGAAGGCGACGGTGCTCGTCAAGGTGCGCTTCGTCGATCGCGACGAACGCGTGCTGCCGGACATGAGCGCAAAGATCGCCTTCCTGTCAAAGCCGGTGCCGCCGCAGGACCGGCGACCCGTCGTCGCCGCGCAGCGGGCTGCCGTCGTTCAGCGCGACGGACGCAGCGTCGTCTTCGTCGTCAAGGACGAGACCGTGCATCAGGTGCTCGTCACGACGGGCGCGAAACTCGGCGACCTCATTGCGCTCGACGGCGTGCGTGCAGGAGACGTGCTGGTGCTTGCGCCCGACGCGCAGCTGACGGACGGCGCGAAAGTCAACGTGGCGAAGCCATAACGTGAGCAGGCAGCAAGCTATGAACCGCGCGAATGGCGCTGCGCCGCTCGTCGAGATATTGCACCTCGTGAAGTCGTACCGGCGCGGCGTGCAGACGGTGCCCGTACTGTCCAACATCACGCTTTCGATCGAAGAAGGCGACTTCATCGCATTGATGGGGCCTTCGGGATCAGGCAAGAGCACGCTGCTCAACCTGATTGCGGGCATCGACCGGCCCGATGGCGGCGTGCTGCGCGTGGGCGGGCTCGATATCACGCAACTGTCGGAAGCGGCGCTGGCCGAATGGCGTGCGGCCAACGTCGGCTTTATCTTCCAGTTCTACAACCTGATGCCGGTGCTGACGGCGTTCGAGAACATCGAGTTGCCGCTGATGCTCACGAGACTCACGCGCAAGGAGCGGCGCGAGCGCGTCGAGCTGGTGCTCGAGATGGTCGACCTCGCGAACCGTGCGCATCACTATCCGTCGGAGCTGTCGGGCGGCCAGCAGCAGCGCGTCGCGATTGCCCGCGCAGTCATCACCGACCCGACGCTCATCGTCGCCGACGAACCGACCGGCGACCTCGATCGCGCATCGGCGGAAGAAGTGCTCGCGATGCTGCAACGTCTGAACCGCGAATTGGGCAAGACCATCATCATGGTCACGCACGACGCACATGCCGCAGGTGCCCCGAAAGCGCTCGTGTATCTGGACAAAGGGGAGCTGACAGATGGCGACACACGCTGATCAGCGCGACGGCAGCCTGTCATGCACGCGCTGAAGCTGATTACGCGCAACGCGCTGCGCCACAAGCTGCGCACTGCGTTGACCGTGCTCGGGCTCACGATCGCGGTGCTCGCATACGGGCTC
>NZ_JAXDPY010000165.1:0-10137 GCF_034668105.1 Paraburkholderia sp.
CACCAGTGCTGGCCTGGTCAGCGCCGCGCCACCGGACTGCGGATAGGACTGCGCTGGGGGAGCGCTGTAATACGGATCGTCTTCGAGCGGAAACGTCACTATCATGAAGCGGGGATTCCTTGATGAAAAAAAGTCAGGCCGTGCTACCCGGGCGCACGCATTAACCGGAAACGGGAAGAATTCCGGGGTGAACGTGCCTTGCCGGAACGCTGAGCGCAGATCCAGCGAGTTATTGACCCAACCCAACCAGGCCGAACCCCGCATCACTGCCGCGCAGATCCTCCTGAACTCCGTGCATCGTTGCGTAGCCGTCATCGACCATTCGCTCATTGAGCGATTCCCCGACACGCGACCGGATAGGAGCCCTCGAGTTAACTGCTTTCAACGTTGTCGACTCCTTTGTCGACTCAATACACGCTTGCGCCGGATTACACTATGCAAACAGGCTGATTATTCGCATTCAATTAATTGATGGCGATTGAGTTGGATCGGAAATTACATGTTTAATAGGACGAAAAACAACCGGTCGTCCATTAAAGCAGATCTATATTAATCTTGACTGCCCTGCATTTTTTAATGAGATAAAATATTTAGAGTAATTATTCCACGACGAATCCGGTCAGAACAGCAACCTTGCTGAATCACCAATCTTCATTAAATTCAATGCAATAGACCATCTCCAGATATCTTTGGATGGCAGCATAAAATAGTTTCCAAAGACACAAATTGACAATCAAAGACAATTTTTTACCACACCAATCATTGACACAATATTTGCGAGTTGGCGATAATCCATCGCCCGAGATACCACAATGAAACTCACACGATAGAAGCACGCAACATTAACCGATATATTTGGTTATGTTTGCCCGGCCGCGCAACAAAGAGATCCACTGCGGCATTGCTGCACTGAGCGAATTAGCTGTATCGGCATGAATAACGAAATACAAACACGCTATGACGATTTCACGGCAGGGGTCTGCTGGTACACCATCTCCCACGGCGGAAAGTCATTGGGTCGCATCCGCCATGGCGCTACAGCGGGCTGACGTCCATTAGCGTCAAACAGGGCGCCGCGAAGCTCCATTCTTCGTCGGAGACATCAGTGGGGTAGCTTTTGCGGTTTGCGGTTTGCGCTTTTCATGCCACCACGATTCCAGATCCGACCGAAGGTACCTGACACGCTCTAGCCGCAATCGGCGTCCGGAAGCCAACCTCCGGTTGTTATAATTTCCCTGCGCACATAATATGACCCGCTCGTGAGGCGCAACTATTTCGCCTGCCATACGTCAATCTGACTACAAGATTCGATGTCCAAACAAATCGCTAACACGAGTCCGCCCACTCTCTCCGGGCTGTTCTTCATATTCAGCCGTATTGGGCTCACCAGCTTCGGCGGCGGGCTGAGCGGGTGGCTATTGCGCGAATTCGTCCAGGATCGCGACTGGATCAGCGAAGAAGACTTTTTGAACGGCCTCGCCATTTCGCAGGCACTGCCGGGCATCAACGTCAAGAACATGGCGATCTGGATCGGCCACCGGCTGCTCGGCTGGCGCGGCGCACTCCTGGCGGTGGCCGGCATCATCATCCCGCCCGCGATTTTCATCATCATTCTCGGCACCGTTCTCAGCCGTTTGATGCAATTCCCGCTTGCTCACGTTCTGCTTGCAGGGGCCGCCGCCGCGGCTACCGGGCTGTCGTTGTCAATGGGCGTGACCACCGCGCGCCGCGTGCCGCGCAGACTCCTGCCTCTGCTTTTTCTCGCGGGCACCTTCGTCGCGGTCGGCATATTGCGGCTGCCGCTGGTGTGGGTCGTGCTCGGCGGAGGCGGCCTGAGCGTGCTTGTCGAATACCTCAAACTGCGCAAAGCCTAGCCATGCCGAATCGCATTCTTCTACAGCTGGCGGGAATTTTCGCGCCCCTCTCACTGGTGACCATCGGTGGCGGCCAGGCCATCATTGCCGATATTCAGCGGCAGGTCGTGGACGTGCATGGGTGGATGACACACGCCCAGTTCGGCGTCGACTTTGCCATTTCGCGGATGGCGCCGGGCCCAGGCTCCTTGCTGGCCACCTTGATCGGCTGGCAGATCGCGGGCTTCTGGGGCGCTGTCGTCGCGACGCTGGCGTTGCTCGGCCCAACCGGCATTCTGATCTACGGCGTGACGCACATCTGGACACGTTATCAGGGGGCGGCGTGGCAACTGGCGCTCGAACGCGGTTTGCGCCCCGTGGCATCCGGCATGATCCTCGCTGCGGGCTGGGTCCTGCTGAAGTCGCTCGACGGCGGCCCGCCGGCCATAGCGATTGCGCTCGTTTCGGTGGCGGTCCTGCTCAGTACTCGAATCAATCCGTTGCTTCTGTTGCTTTGCGGCGCGTTGCTGCTGTTCGGCATGTCCGAGCTCGGCGGCAGCCTCCCCGCCATGCTTCAGGTGCACATGGCGAGTCAGACCTAGCGCCCGCGAATATCCTGCGGTAGCCGGCGCGCGTCGATAGAACGATCGGCGCACCGACTCGCGGCGTCATGACCGGGCCGCGCACAAGACAGCCGTTTCGTCCGTCAATGCGCAACGCCGATCGATGACATAATTCCCTCGACGTTGCTTGCAACGCAATCACCACGTTCACGCCGCAAACAAGGAGATTCATATGAGCAAGGGATACTGGGTAACCACATACCGCGCAACGAAAGACCCGGCGAAACTCGCCGCATACGCACAGCTGGCACCCGCTGCCGTGGCAGCCGCCGGCGGCAAATTCCTCGTGCGCGGAGCAGCCGAGGAGGTTCGCGAGCAGGGCTTGAAGGAACGCACTGTCGTAATCGAATTCCCCACTTACGAGCAGGCCGTTGCCGCATACGATAGCGACGCCTACAAGAAAGCGCTCGAGGCGCTCGGCGACGGCGTGGAGCGCGATCTGCGAATCGTGCGCGGCACCGACTGACGCATATCAGCCGGCCGCCGCTGCCTGCACGAGCGCGCCGATGCCATCAATCGCTTTCATCAACTCTGCAGGCGCGTCATGCCGTGCCTGCAGATAGCCCGTCGCGTTATACGAGAGCCACACCTGGCCACCGTTCTCCTGCCACACCAATACCTTTAAAGGCAGGTCGAGCGCCATGGTCGGCGCGGCCTGCATCAGCGGCGTGCCCGCTTGCGGATTGCCGAATATAAACAACTGCGACGGATTCATCACCAGTCCCGCGCGCGCTGCATCCGCTGCGAAATCAATGCGGGCGAACAAGATGAGGTTTTTCGCTGCAATCAGCGTCGCGAGTGCCTCGGCGGCCTGCTCGACTGTGCGCTGCGTGGACACGGCGACGATGCCGTTGACAGGGAACATGGATTTCTCCTGGAAGTGACAGGACGAAGCGGCACAAAGCGAGTACGAACGCGTGTCGCTGCCATAATGAATCGAAGGTCAGATGAAGACGGGAAGCACTGACGCGCTTCTCGTCACCCATCCATTCTGAGCCCGAAGCGCAAGCCCCGCACTGCACAAAAATTGACTCCAGATACCCTACGGACTTACCCGAATGCAATAAAGTATTAGTTCGCGGTCTTATTTTCAGTGGCAGGTTATCCGCGACAAGACTAACTTTCTCCCATGGCGACGCGCGATATAGGCGCTGCGAACGCCTAAAAGCTGAACAGGCTCAGGAGGAAGACAGATGCCCACGACGCTGGCTGCCACGGCGCGTATCGATGCGCGCCACGCCAACATCGCCCAGCCGGATCTGGAGCTGGTCGCCGTGCCGCGCGACGAGTCCTTCAAGGTGTGGTCGCACGGGTATCCCTATCGCACGGTGCGCTGGCACTTCCATCCCGAATACGAAATTCAGCTGATTACGTCGACGACGGGCAAATACTTCGTCGGCGATTACATCGGCAATTTCACGCCGGGCAATCTCGTGATGGTGGGCTCGAATCTGCCGCACAACTGGGTCAGCAACGTGCCGCATGGTGAGCATGTGGATGAACGCTGTCTGATCGTGCAATTCGATGCCGCGTTCGTCACGCACGCGATCAAGGTTTTCCCGGAGTTCAAGCGCGTCGAGTCGTTACTCGATGCCTCGCGTTGGGGTGTGCTGTTCACTCCCGAAACGGGTGTGGCTGCCGAGCCGATCATGCGCGAAATGCTGGGTGCGAAAGGCATGCGGCGCATCACGTTGTTTCTTGCTTTGCTCGATTTGCTGGTGCAAAGCGTGGCGCCCGTGAAGCTGGCGAGCGCCGCTTATTGCGCGGACCCGGCGCGCTATGCCGAGACGCGTATCAATCACGTGCTGTCCTATGTTGGCAAGAACCTGTCGCAAGAGTTGCGCGAAACGGAGTTGGCCGAACTCGTGGGACAAAGCGTGAGTGCCTTCTCACGATATTTCCGCCGGCACACCGGCGTGCCGTTCGTGCAGTACGTGAACCGCCTGCGCATCAATCTCGCGTGTCAATTGCTGATGTCGGGTGAATTGAACATCACCGATATCTGCTATCGGGTCGGCTTTAACAACCTGTCGAATTTTAATCGCCAGTTCCTTGCCTTGAAGGACATGTCGCCTTCGCGATGGCGCGCGTATCAACAACTCAATGCGGCGAGCGCCACCGAACCGCCTGACGCCGCGCCTGCTCCGGAAACGTCGGGCTAGCGCCACGAAAGGCTACAACCCGCGATCTGGACACTGCCAACCGCACTAACGAGCTATTAACGAGCTATTAACGAGCGACTAACGAACTTCACGAATTTCAACAAGAAGCCTCACCAGCGGCTCAACCACGGCAGCACCCGCGCCGGAATTTTCTAAAAATGGAGACATTCGATGACCCGACGTTCGAACCACCTCATCGGCGCCAGCGCGCTGAGCCTGTTGATCAGCACCGCGGCATGGGCCGCCCCCAGCGGCACGGTCGCTTTTCTGATGCCTGACCAGGCGTCGACCCGCTACGAACAGCACGACTTCCCCGGCTTCAAAGCCGAAATGGGCAAGCTCTGTCCCGACTGCAAGGTGCTCTACCAGAACGCCAACGCCGACGTCTCGACGCAGCAGCAGCAGTTCAATTCGGTGATCGCGCAAGGCGCCAAGGTGATCGTCCTCGATCCGGTCGATTCGACGGCCGCCGCGTCGCTGGTCCACATGGCGCAGAGCCAGGGCATCAAGGTGATCGCGTATGACCGGCCCGTACCGTCCACGCCGGCCAACTACTACGTGTCGTTCGACAACGAAGGCATCGGCAAGGCAATTGCGCAATCGCTGGTTCAGCATTTGAAAGAAACCAATGTGCCGACCAGCAAGGGCGGCGTGCTCGAAGTGAATGGTTCGCCGACCGACGCCGCAGCGGGATTGATCAAGAAAGGTATCCACGCCGGACTGCAAGGCAGCGGCTATAAAACGCTAGCCGAGTACGACACCCCCGACTGGGCGCCGCCGAAGGCGCAGCAGTGGGTCAGCGGGCAGATCACGCGCTTCAGCTCGCAGATTGTCGGCGTCGTGGCGGCGAATGACGGCACGGGCGGCGGCGCCGTCGCGGCCTTCAAGGCCGCCGGCGTCAATCCGGTGCCGCCCGTGACCGGTAACGACGCGACGACCGCGGGCTTGCAGTTGATCATCGCCGGCGACCAGTACAACACCATTCTGAAGCCGAGCGAGATCGTCGCCGCCGCAGCGGCGAAGGTCGCCGTCGGCTTCCTGTCCGGCCAGACCCCGAAGGGTGAAACAACGCTCTTCAACACGCCCGCGCAACTCTTCAAACCGGCGGTCATCACGGCGAAGAACCTCAAGACGGAGGTTGTCGACAAGGGCTTCGCGAGCGGCAAGGATCTGTGCACCGATCGCTATGCCGAAGGATGCAAGAAGCTGGGCATCACGTACTAAACCGGTGCGAATGTAAATGTGACGCCCGGCGGCGCCAATGCGGCGCGAGCGCGCCGCAAAATCCCGGACGGACCCGGCGCATGCCGGGTCTCTCTACTCTCGATGAGGTATCCGTCCCATGACTGACAACTCCACAACACGGTCCAGACGTGGCGAACTGGTACTGAGCCTGCGCGGCGTCTCGAAGCACTTCGGGGCCGTGTCGGCCCTGACCGACATCGAACTCGACGTGCACGCCGGCGAAGTCGTCGCGCTCGTCGGCGACAACGGCGCCGGCAAATCGACCCTCGTGAAGGTTCTCGCCGGCGTCCACCAACCCAGCGCCGGCACCATCACGTTCGGCGGTAAGGAAGTCACGCTGTCCAATCCGGGCGCGGCGCTCGATCTCGGCATCGCCACGGTGTTCCAGGACCTCGCGCTGTGCGAAAACCTCGACGTCGTCGCGAACATCTACCTCGGGCGTGAGCTGAATCCGGCGCGCCTCGACGAGGTCGCGATGGAGGTGAAAGCCTGGACGCTGCTGAACGAATTGTCGGCCCGCATTCCGAGTGTGCGCGACGTGGTCGCCTCGCTATCGGGCGGCCAACGCCAGACCGTGGCGATCGCGCGCTCGCTGCTGCTGGACCCGAAGCTGATCATGCTCGACGAGCCGACTGCGGCCCTCGGCGTGGCCCAGACCGCCGAGGTGCTGAACCTGATCGAGCGAGTGCGCGATCGCGGTCACGCGGTGATCATGATCAGCCACAACATGGAGGACGTTCGCGCCGTGGCGGACCGGATCGTGGTGCTGCGCCTTGGCCGTAACAACGGCGTCTTCTATCCGGACTCCTCGAATCAGGAGCTGGTGGCCGCGATCACCGGCGCCACCGAGAACGCCGTGTCGCGCCGCGCCGGCCGCCGCCAGGCGGAACAGGCCGAACAGGGCACCTCGACCAGGGAACCATCATGAGCAACGACATCCAAGGCGCCCCGCAGCCTGAAGCGCAAGGCGCGCCGCAGCCGTCCACGCTGCTCGACCGCAGCGATATCCGCGTCAAGCACGCCACCGGAGTCAGCGGCACCGTGGGCGCTTTCGTCGACCGGGTGCGCTCCGGCGATCTGGGATCGCTGCCGGTCGTCGCGGGCCTCGTGATCATCTGGACCGTGTTCACCAGTCTCAATCCTGTGTTCCTCTCGGCGGACAATCTGGTGAATCTGCTGTTCGACTGTTCCACGGTCGGCGTGATCTCGCTCGGTATCGTCTGCGTGCTGATGGTGGGGCAGATCGATCTGTCGGTGGGTTCGATGAGCGGCTTTGCTTCCGCGCTGCTGGGCATGCTGTGGATCAATCACGGCTGGCCGGTGTTGCTGGCGATCGTCGCGGCGCTCGTCGTCGGCGCGGTGGTCGGCGCCATCTACGCGTTTCTGCTCAACCGGCTCGGCATGCCGAGCTTCGTCGCCACGCTGGCCGGACTGCTCGCGATTCTCGGGATGCAGCTGTACGTGCTCGGCGCGAGCGGGTCGATCAATCTGCCGTACGACTCGGCGATGGTGAACCTCGGGCAACTCATCATCATCCCCGCTGTCGTCGCGTATCTCCTCGCGCTGGTACCGGGTGTCGTGATGCTGGTGATCGGGTTGCGCACGCGTGAACGCCGCCGTGCGTCCAATCTCTCGGCGCCCTCGGTGGGTAGTCTTGTCGTGCGGGCAGTGGCTATCACGATCCTGTTGGAAGTGGTGGTGGCTTACCTTAATCGGGGACGCGGCGTGCCGCTGATGTTCGGCATCTTCCTCGGCCTCGCGGTTGCAATGGACTACGCACTCAAGAGAACGCGTTGGGGCCGCTCGATGCATGCGGTCGGCGGCAATCACGAGGCAGCGAGGCGGGCCGGTATCAATGTGAGCGCGATCTACACCAGTGCGTTCGTGTTGTGCGCCAGTCTCGCCGCGCTCGGCGGCGTGCTGACCGCGGCGCGGCTCGCCTCGGCCAGTCAGCAGGCCGGTACCGGCGACGTGAACCTGAATGCGATTGCCGCGGCCGTGATTGGGGGCACCAGCCTGTTTGGCGGGCGCGGCAGTGCGTTTTCGGCGGTGCTGGGCATTATCGTGATTCAGTCGATTGCCAGTGGGCTGACGCTGCTGAATTTATCGTCGTCGCTGCGGTTCATGATCACGGGGGCGGTGCTGGCAATCGCGGTGATCGTGGATTCTCTGGCTCGGCAGTCGAGGGTTTCGCATGGGCGGGCGTAGTTGGATCAGGACGGTAGGTGTTTTATATGGATTGGGGTGGGCGCTGATGCGGTGACTCCGGTCGACCGCAGAAATTGCATGGGTCCAGAGTTAACGCTGAGTAGTAACTCTGGTCGACCGCGTTGCATGGGACCAGAGTAAGCGCTAAAGCGCTAACTCTGGTCGACCGCTGTGCATGGGACCAGAGTAAGCGCTAAAGCGCTAACTCTGGTCGACAGGAGAACAGTCAATGAGTGAATCCATCAAGGGAAAAGTCGCCGCCATCACAGGGGCGGCATCGGGTATCGGCTTCGCGTGCGCACGCACGCTGATCGAGGAAGGCGCAAAAGTCGTTCTGATCGATCGCGCGCAGGACAAGCTCGTGCAACTGTGCGCAGAACTGGGACCGAACGCGTTTCCGCTGGTCGTGGACCTGTTGCAGCCAGCAGAAGTATCCGCGATGCTGCCACGCATCCTCGGGGTTGCCGGCGGCCTCGACATCTTCCATGCCAATGCCGGCGCCTACGTCGGCGGCGAAGTGGTGGACGGCAATCCGGATGACTGGGACCGCGTCCTCAACCTGAACGTCAATGCCGCGTTCCGTTCGGTCCACACAGTGCTGCCGCACATGGTCGCGCAGCAATCGGGCGACATCATCTTTACGAGTTCCATCGCGGGCATCGTCCCGGTTGTGTGGGAGCCGATCTACACCGCGTCGAAATTCGCGGTGCAGGCCTTCGTCCACACCACGCGTCGCCAACTCGCCAAGCATGGCGTGCGGGTCGGCGCGGTGTGTCCGGGTCCGGTCGTCACTGCGCTCCTCGACGACTGGCCGAAGGCGAAGATGGACGAAGCACTCGCGTCGGGCAGCCTGATGCAAGCCCAGGAAGTCGCCGATGCAGTGTTCTTCATGCTGACGCGGCCGCGCAACGTGACCATCCGCGATCTCGTGATTCTTCCAAACAACGTCGATCTATGACCTCGACAAACCCGACCTCCGGCGCGACACCCAGCACGCGCGATGCGCGCTATGTCATCGGCGTGGACGTCGGCACGGGCAGCGCCCGGGCCGGCATTTTCGACCTTGCCGGCAACATGGTGGCCTCGGCAAGACACGACATCACGCTGTTCCACGCGAGCGGCTCCATCGTCGAGCAGTCGAGCGGCGAGATCTGGAACGCCGTCTGCCATGCCGTGCGAGACGCGCTGTCGCAGGCCACGGTATCGCCCGATCAGATCGACGGCATCGGCTTCGATGCAACCTGCTCGCTCGTCGTGCTGGGCGAAGGTGGCCAGCCGTTGCCCGTGGGCCCGTCCGAGCAAGCTGAGCGTGACATCATCGTGTGGATGGACCACCGCGCCGTTGAGCAGGCCGAACGCATCAACGCCGCGGGCCATGAGGTGCTGAAGTTTGTCGGCGGCAAGATCTCGCCGGAAATGGAAACGCCGAAGCTGCTGTGGCTCCTCGAAAACAGGCCAACGGTCTTCGCGGCGGCATGGCAATTTTTCGATCTGACCGACTTTCTGACCTGGCGCGCGACAGGGGATTTGTCGCGCTCCACTTGCACGGTGACCTGTAAATGGACCTATCTGGCGCACGAGCGGCGCTGGGACGAGAGTTACTTCCGCAGCATCGGCCTCGGCGTGCTGGCGGACGAGGCCTTCACGCGCATCGGCCAGAGCGTGGTCGACCCGGGAACGCCATTAGGAAGCGGACTGACGGCCACCGCCGCGGCGGAGCTCGGTCTGCGAGTCCGAACGCCGGTCGCAACCGGCGTGATCGATGCTCATGCCGGAGGGATCGGCACCGTGGGCGCCAATGACGAACCCGAGTCCTGCCTCGCCTACGTATTCGGCACCTCGTCGTGCACGATGACCACGACCCGCAGCCCGGTCTTCGTGCCCGGGGTATGGGGGCCGTACTTCTCGGCGATGGTGCCGGATGCATGGCTCAACGAGGGCGGCCAATCGGTAGCGGGCGCAGCGATCGAACGTCTGCTTTCGATGCACCCGGCAACGCCAGACGCCCGGCGCCGCGCCGCGAGCGAAGGCCAGTCGCTGCCGGTG
>NZ_JAXDPY010000166.1:0-9716 GCF_034668105.1 Paraburkholderia sp.
AACGCACGGCGCAACAACTGCAAACGCGCTTTGCGAATGCCAATACCACGCACGACGGCAAGCTCACCCGGGAACAGGCGGCCGCCGGAATGCCGATGGTCGCCAGGTATTTTGACGAGATCGATACGCAAAAAGCGGGCTACATCACCTTGCCGCAGATCGCGGCATTCATGCAGGAACGCGGGGCAGCGCACTGAGTCGCGCGGGCATCGGCGGGATCGTAAGTTCCTTGATGGCCCCGCGCGATGAAACCCGCTCCGTGCTGCCACCGGAGCATCGCCTGCGCGCCGATCGTGTCAATGAGCGCGCGCCATTTGCCTGGCATTGCGGTATTTTCGGAGATACCCGCTTTTACCTGGATCGCCGTGCTGTTCATTCCGTCGTTGCCGGTGCTCTCGCAGTGCCAGGCCGAACGGCACGCGCGCGGCCTGCACCGCCCGACGCTTAAACCGAGGAGCTTTCGTATGGATCGCCCCGCCAAAATCATCGTGCTCGACGACGAAGCCGAACTGCGCAACATGCTGCAGCGTTTCCTTCGCAGCCATGGATTCGAGGTGCGGATCGCGGAGGACGGCAAGCGGCTCGACCGTTATCTGGAGCGCGAGCCGTTCGATCTGCTGGTGCTCGATCTGATGATCGGCGAAGAGGACGGCCTCGAAATCTGCGCCCGCTTGCGTGCCCAGGGGCAGACGCTGCCGATCCTGATGCTGACCGCGAAAGGCGATCCGCTCGACAAGGTGGCCGGCCTCGAAACCGGCGCTGACGATTACCTCGCCAAACCGTTCCTGCCGCGTGAACTGGTGGCGCGGATCAACGCGCTGCTGCGTCGCCAGAAGATTGCTTCGGGTGAGCTCACCGTGACCTCGCAGAGCGTGCGCTTCGGCGATTTCAGTCTCGATGTCGGCAAGCAGCAGTTGTCGCGGGCCGGCGAACTGCTGGAGATTCATTCGGCGCAGATGCTGTTGCTGGTCGCGCTGGCTTCGTCGCCGAACCGGCCGGTGAGCCGTGACAATCTGCTGGCGCGCGCCCGTGGCCGTGAGCACGATGCGCTCGATCGCAGCATCGACGTGCAGGTGCTGCGGCTCAGGCAGATCGTCGAGGACGACCCGTCGAAGCCGCGTTTCATCAAGACCGTGTGGGGCGTCGGCTACATGCTGATCGCGGACGTCGACTCATGATGCGCTCAATGCTGCAAAAGGCACTGCCGAAAACGCTGTTGGCGCGCAATATCGCTCTCCTGATCGTGCTGGTGATGCTGAGCCAGATCTGCTCGCTCGGCGTGTTGCTGCACTACGTTCAGCGCCCTCGAGTCGAACGGGCGGCCACCGTGTTCGCCACCTACGTGACGACGCTCGACAGCCTGCTTCAAGCTACCCCGGCTGACGCGCGCGCCGGCTTGATCGCACGTCTGAACGGACGCGCGGAGCTGCCTCGCGAGGCCACCCTCGAAGCGCCACGCAGTGTGTTACGCGCCTATCGCAGCTATCAGCGCAACGTGTTTGTAGAGAGCTTGCGCGCGCATCTGCCTGCCGACATGCCGGCGCGCTGGCAGTTTGAAGGCGGTCAACGCTTGTGGATTCGCATGCACGCGCCGGCCGACGCGCCGCACATGCCGTACTGGATCGCACTGCCGATTCCCGAGGACGCGCAAGGCGCCGGGCTCGACGCCGCGATCCTGTTGTCGCTCGGGTTGGGCGCCCTGGCGGCGCTAACCGGCTACGTGATCCAGCGCCACCTCAACCAGCCGCTGCAGCAATTGACGCGGGCGGCGCGCCGCGTGAGCGCCGGCGAAACGCCCGCGCCGTTGCCGACCGACGGCCCTGCCGAGATCGCCGCGGTGAGCAACGCTTTCAATCAGATGACGCAGACGTTACAGCAAGCGGAGGCGACGCGCGCGCTGATGCTGGCGGGCATCTCGCACGACATTCGCACGCCGCTTACCAAATTGCGGCTCTCGATGGCCATGGCGATGCCGGATGGCAGCGACAGCAGCTTTGCGGTGGCCGCGGAGTCATACCTGGATCAGATCGAGACGATCTTGCAGCAGTTCATGGATTACGCGGGCAGCGGCGAGCGCGAGGCAGCGGAGCCTGGCGATCTGAATGCGTTGATCGAACGGCTTGCCGGCGATTTCGCGGGACTCGGGCATGAATTTGCGCTGTCGCTCGCGGTATTGCCCGCTGTGGCCTACAGGCCGATCAGCATGATGCGTCTGCTGATGAATCTGATGCAGAACGCGATCGTGTATGGCGGCACGGGGCTCGCTGTACGCAGTTGGGCCACCAGCGAAGCCGTATACGTCGCGGTCGGCGATCGTGGCAAGGGGCTTTCAGCCGAGGAGCTGGCGCAGCTGAAGGCGCCGTTTCAGCGCGGCCGCAATGCTCGCGCGCATAGCGGCGGAACCGGGCTGGGGCTGGCGATTGTCGAACGGATCGCGCGGCTGCACGGCGGCAGCCTGCAGTTTCATGCGCGCGACGGAGGCGGGTTGGAAGTGTGGGTGGTGCTGCCGCTCATTTCCGTTCCAGCCACGCATCCAGCCCCACGCGGAACGCCACGCCCGCGATAACCGGCACGGTCAGCATGAGAATGATGCCGAAGTTGGGAATCTGGTCGCCGTACATGATCGGACCGTACAGAACGACTGTCGCAACGATCGCGAAGACCACGACGCCGACCGCAACCATCATCAGATTGCGCGACACTATGGACAGATCCTTGCGCTTTGCCTGGCCCGGCTTGGCGCTGGCAGTGGGGACTTCGTCGTGTTGGACGGGCATGATGGTTCTCGTGACTGAAGAAGTGCCGCGCAAACACGGCTGCAAATGCGACTTCAAGACGCATGACAAAACGCAACCACAACATGCGCTACCAGGCGTGCGGCGTTGAGTCGAACGCCGACTCGTGCGCGACGGGAATCATACCCGGGGTTGTTCGCGCCGCACACATCAAGCTGCACCGACCAGCAAGCCCGCGGCGACGATTGCCAGCACGAGGGCGGTGATCGCGCTGAACCGGTAGTCGCGTTGATGCAGGAACATCCCTAACATCAATATAAGCCGCATTATCGGCAGCAGGATGAAAAGCGCGATGCCAACGGTCACGATATGCATGCCGGTCGGCGTTGAAAGCAGTTCGGGGTGAGTCCGCGGGCCGGGTAGTGCGCTTTCAAAACGGCCTGGCAGCCCAATCGCAAGGCCGCTCGCAATCGTGACCGTTGCCACCCATGTGCCGTAATGCAGGAGCCGCGCAAGCCAGCGTTCGAGCCGTGCGCCGGTCGGCGCGATGCGGCTCATGCCGACGCTCCGGCAATGTGAATGCCGAATGCCTCGAGCAGCATTTGCACGGCGAGTAAGGCGAGCACCACGACGAAGAGCACGCGCAGCCTGTCATTCGAAACGCGCATGAGGATGCGCGCGCCGAGCACCGCGCCGACCACCGATCCCAGTGCCACTGGCCCGGCGATGGCGGTCACGATTTCACCACGCAGGAAGTACGCGCCGGCGCTGGCCGCCGCCGTCACGCCGATCATGAAGTTGGACGTGGCCGACGAGACCTTGATCGGGAGGCGCAGCGCCGTATCCATCGCTGGAATCTTGAGCACGCCGCTGCCGATGCCGAGCAGCGCCGAAATCAGTCCCGCTCCGTACATCAGGGATAAAGCCAACGGTACGCGTTGCACGCGATAGTCGACGTCGCGGCCGAGCGCGCGATCCGGATAACTCGAATTCAGACGCAACGCCGTGCCCCACGAATACGCGGCCGCTGCGTCGGCGCCGTGGCCGGCGATTGGATCGGCGCGCCGGGCGAGCATTTGCCGGGCGGACAGCAACAGAATGGCCGCGAAAATGAAAAACAGTGCGGGCACGGGAATGAGTCCGCTCAGCAACACGCCGGACAGTGCGCCGAGTGTAGTGGCGGTTTCCAGCACCACGGCGAGGCGCACGTTGGTCAAACGCCCGCGCAGGAATGGCGCTGCGCCGCCGCACGAACAGGCGATCACCGAAACGATGCTGGCGCCGATCGCCAGGTGAATATCCAGGTGACCGAACATGGTCAGGATGGGCACGATAAAAATGCCGCTTGCCATGCCGAGCATGCCGCCCAGCATGCTTGCGCCGAGCGACACCGCGAACAGCCACAGCGTGTAGTGCAGATCCATTGCGGCCGCCGCGCCGGTCATGGGGCGGTCGGCTTGCGCCGGGCGAGACGGGTGACGAACTGGATCTGGTCGCCGCGGTAGTAGAGCTTTTCGTAGTCGACCGGACGGTTGTCGTTGCAATACGACGTGCGCTCGATCAGGAAAATCGGACTGCCCGCGTCGACCTCGAGGGCTTGCGCAACGGCTTCGCTCGCGGCGATCGCCTCGAGCCGGTATTCGGCTTCGACGAGCGGAATGCCGTACTTCTCTTCGAGCAGGGTAAAGATCGGCTCGGCCTCCAGATCGTTTTCGATGATCTTTTCGCCGATGTCTTTTGGCAGCCAGGTTTCGTCGAACGAAAGCGGTGTGCCGTCGGCGATGCGCACGCGCTGGATGTGGACGACCGGCGTGCCCGGTTCGAGCGCGAGCTTGCCGGCGACGGCGTCGCTGGAATTTTCGATCCGCCTCGCCAGCAGCCGGGCAGTGGGATGCCGGCCGTGCGCACGCATATCCTCGACGAAGCCGCTCAGTTCGGTGAGCGGCTGAGTGAGGCGCGGCTGGGTGACAAAGGTGCCTTTGCCGCGGCGGATTTCGATCAATCCGCGCGCAATCAGGTTCTGCACCGTTTTCTGCAGGGTGGTGCGGCTGATGCCGTAGCTCGCCAGCAGACTCGCTTCGTTCGGCAACTGCGTGCCGGGCGGATACGTGCCGTCCTCGATCCGTGCCGCGAGGACCGCTTCGACTTGCGCGTAGAGGGGGAGTTGACTGGTGCGATCGGTGCTCATCGGGGACATCATGACGTCATGATGTGTTGGTGTCAAGGCACGAGTTCGGCCATGGCGCGCGGGATTGCGCGGCGCAACGTATCTGACGAGCACGCGTTACTCGAAACCTGACCCACACAAAGCTGTCTCCCCGCCAGGGGGCGAGGAGTTCACACGCCGACTCCGGAAGGCACGTGCCGCGCCTAGCGCTGCGGTTCCGTGCACGTGAGCGTGGAAGCCGCCTCCGAATGATCGAGCCACTCCGCGAGTTCATGTCGTAATTGCGCGATGTCGAGTGGTTTGCCAAGCAGCCTTGCGCCGGGGATGGGCTCGCCGATCTGGGCGTTCCTGCCGTAGCCCGATACCAGCAACACGCGAATGTCCGGCTGCTGGCGCAGCACCGTGCGCGCGAGGTTGTCGCCCGACATGCCGGGTAACGTCAGGTCCGTGAACAGGATGTCGAAACGTTGCGCGGGCACGAGCGGCAGCGCTTCCTCGGCGCTTGCGACCGCGGTGCAAGCGAGACCCAACGCGCCGAGCAGGTCACTGAGCGCGTCGCGCGAATCGGCATCGTCTTCGACCAGCAGCACGCGCGCTGGTGTGCTGGATGGCTGCGATGGCCGGCTCGCGAGGGAGTCCGCCAACGAATCGGTCGAGGCGTCGGCGAGCGGATTCTGTTCCGAAGCGCCTGGCTCGTACGGGCCTTCACGCGGCTCCGGCACTTTGGAGACACTGGCTGGGTCGTAGATCGTGCGTGGCACACAAGGAGCAATTCGCCCATCGCCGATGCCGGCCGCAGCGGCGCCGCCTGCGCACAATACGCTGCGCACCTTGCGCGCCAGATCGTCGCGCCGGTAAGGCTTCGAAAGTAGCGTAATGCCGGCGTCGAGCTTGCCATGATGAACGATCTCGTCGCGCGTATAGCCCGAAGTGAAGAGCGTGGGCACGGAAGGTGAGCGTGCTGCCGCGCGCTGCGCCAGTGCCACGCTTTTCACCTGGCCTGGCATCACGACGTCGGTAAACAACAGATCGATCGGCACATCGCTATCGATGAACTCGAGCGCCGCGTCGCCACTCGATGCAGTCAGCACCTTGTAGCCAAGTTGCGCGAGCATTTCGACGGCGGTCAGGCGCACATCCGCATCGTCCTCGACGACCAGAATCGTCTCGCCGCCGCCGCCCGGCGTCGCGGTTTGATCGACTGTTTCGGCTGTTTCCGGCTCGCAGCAGCGCGGAAAGAACAGCGACACGGTAGTGCCGCGTCCCACTTCGCTGTCGATCACCGTATGGCCGCCGCTTTGCCTGACGAAGCCGAACACCATGCTCAGGCCGAGGCCGGTGCCATGGCCGTCGGGCTTGGTCGTGAAGAACGGTTCAAACACGCGCTCCAGAATGCCGGGCTGTATGCCGGTGCCGGTATCGGTCACCGAGAACACCACATATTCACCCGGTGAGAGCTCCGGCTTGCCGCGGCAAAACACCGGGTCGAGCACGCGGTTCGTCGCGCATACGGTGAGCGTGCCGTCGGCTTGCATCGCGTCGCGCGCATTGATCGCGAGATTGAGCAGCGCGTTTTCGAGTTGATTGCGGTCGGCCTGCACATGCCACAGGTCGTCGCTCAACTCGGTTTCGATCTTGATGGTCTCGCCGAGCGCGCGGTGCAGCATCTCGCTCATGCCGGCCAGCAAACGGCGCGGATTCAGCACAGTAGGCGAGAGCGGCTGGCGCCTCGCGAAGGCGAGCAGGTACGCGGCCAGTTTCGCGCCGCGTTTGACGGCATCCATCGCGGCGGACAAACGCCGCAGCGTGGCGGGATTGTCGTCGGCATCGGCGGCGAGCATCTGCAGATTGCCGTTGATCACCTGCAGCACATTGTTGAAGTCGTGCGCGACGCCGCCGGTGAGGCTGCCGATCGCTTCCATCTTCTGGGCCTGGCGTAACTGCTCTTCGGCGAGCGCGCGAGCCGCGACCGCGTCGGTGACGCGTTGTTCCAGCGTTTCGGTCAACTGACGCAGCGATTGTTCGGCGATCTTGCGTTCGTGAATGTCGATCAGCACGCCGGGAAAGCGCGTCGGTTCCCCGTGTTTGTCGAACTCGCACTGGCCGTTCGCCTGCACCCACATGTAATCGCCATCGGGCCGGCGAATCCGGTACTCGGCGCGAAACGGCTGGCCGGGGCGCAACGCTTCGGCCGTCATGCGCTCCATGAACGGCTGGTCGTCCGGATGGATCATTTGCGTCGCGGCGTTGAGCGGGATGCCTTGCGCGGCCTCTTCAAGCGAAAGGGAAAACGTGCGCGCAAAACGTTCGTCACCCGTGACCGTGCCAGTGCGCACGTCGAGCACCCACGTGCCGAGCACGGCGCCGGTATTGAGCGCGAGTTGCAGCCGTTCGTTGGTCTCGTGCAGTTCCGCTTCCGCACGTTGGCGCCAGCGTTCGGTCAGTACGCGCGTGGTGGTTTCAACGACCATCGCGAGGACCCCTGCGGGTGCGCCGCTGTCGTCGGCGACCGGACTGTAGTAGAGGTCCATCCAGACGTCTTCGGGCTTGCCGTCGCGCAGCAGGACCAGTTCCTTGTCGCGATACGACAGCGTGCCGCCGGCGAGACACGTGAGCATCACGTGCCGGTTGAATTCGGCGACTTCCGGCCAGCCCCGTTCGACCGGACAGCCGAGCAGATACGGATGCCGTCCGCCCGCGAATACCGCGTAGGCGTCGTTGTAGATCATGTAGCCGGGTTTGCCCCATAGAAGCACGAGGGGCACGGGCGAAGCGAGCAGCATTTGAACGGTGGCGGTCAGACTGCGCGGCCAGCTTTCGATGGTGCCGAGGTCGGTGGCAGCCCAGTTGAAATCGCTGATGCGCCGCGCCATTTCCCCGTTCCAGCCGGGGCAGCCGTGATCATGTGCCGGAAATGGCATTGCTGCGCTCCACAGAGGTCACGTCGATGAGTATGTCCCCACTCTGCCGACGCGCATGACGCGCGTAGATGTTCAGCAGGAGGCGGGATGAATCTTCTAGCGTGCGCCGCAGGCGCGAAGCAGCCGTGCGGCAGCAACGAATTGTAGGCCACAACGCCATGCTGCTGACCGGCTGACGTGGGATTAGCGTTAGACGCAAGACGCGTAGAGCGGATTTGGCAACTTTTACCTGACATGGTCGAGTTGTGCGTTGCATAGGGGAAAGAACAGCGCGGGGATTAGCGCTGCGTTGCAACTTCACTTCTTTGGTGCCCCTGAAGCCGATGTGCCGGGTCGAGGATGTGGCCGGGCGTGATTCGTGCTGTGCGCATGTGTTCGCTCGCGCCAAGGGGTGCAGGGTGGGATTGGCGCCAGGCCGGATTTGAACTTCAATACACGCGGACACACGATGCCCAAGAAAGTCATCACACGAAACCAACTGCCTAAGGCGGACGCACGCCAGGCGATCTTGACCACGCGCCGCAACGCGAGAATGGCGCGCTCGGCACACGCGTATGTGCGCGGCAACACGAGCAAGTTTTACGAATGGCTCGATGCAATGGAGAGCCACGCGTTGCCCGAAGGTCCGGCGATCTGGATCTGCGGAGATTGCCACAGCGGCAATCTCGGGCCGGTTGCCGATGCGCAGGGGCGCGTCGAGATTCAGATTCGCGATCTGGACCAGACGGTGATCGGCAACCCCGCGCACGATCTGATCCGCCTGGGTCTGTCGTTGGCGACGGCCGCGCGCGGCTCGGACCTGCCTGGCGTGACGACTGTGCGCATGATGGAAGCGTTGGCGGACGGCTACGAGCGTTCTTTCGACGAGGCGGCCGGTGAAGCCGACATTTATGAGGAGAAGCCTGAGGCGGTGAGGGTGGTGATGAAGGAGGCGGTGCGCCGTTCGTGGCGTCATCTGGCGGAGGAACGGATCGAGGATCTCGAGCCGAGCATTCCACTGGGGCCGCGCTTCTGGCCGTTGGCGAAGAGCGAGCGGCGCGAGATCGAGGCGTTGTTCGAGAAGAGAGCGCTGGCGCGACTCGCGACGGTGTTGCGCGGGCGTGGCGAGGACGCGGATGTCGAGGTGCTCGATGCGGCGTACTGGATCAAGGGATGCAGTTCGCTGGGGCGCTTGCGATATGCGGTGCTGCTGGACATCGACGGTGCGGCGGCGGAGGGTGACGATCTGTGCCTGATCGACATCAAGGAAGCCGCGCAGGCGGCGGCACCGCGATATGCTGGTGTGCGGATGCCGCGGGACAACGCTGAGCGGGTGGTGGAGGGGGCACGGCACTTGTCGCCTTCGCTTGGCGAGCGGATGCGGGCGGCGCGCTTATCGGATCGCGCGGTTGTGATACGGGAGTTGCTGCCGCAGGATATGAAGTTGACGATTGAGCAATTGACTCGCGATGAGGCGATGAAAGCTGCGCGGTTTCTGGCGTTAGTAGTGGGGAAGGCGCATGCGCGGCAGATGGATGCGGGGGGACGCAAGGCGTGGCTTGCTGAGTTGCGGAGGAATCGGTCGAAGACGCTTGATGCGCCGGGGTGGCTTTGGACTAGTATTGTCGAGCTTGTTAGTAGCCATGCGGCTGGGTATTTGGAGCATTGTCGGAGGTATGCTGGGGAGGAATGCTAAGGGTTTTGGTTTTGCCTGCGGCGGTTGGTTTTTTTAGTGGTTTTTTTTGCCTGCGCGGCGCTTTGTCTGGATGCCTGCGGTGTTGGCCTTTCCTTGATTTGTTATTGGTCTATTAGCGTCGCCCCTGTGCGGGGCAGGCACCTACTTTTCTTTGCCTGCCGCAAAGAAAAGTAGGCAAAAGAAAGCGGCTCAAACCGCTAACTCTTAAGCGGGTCCCC
>NZ_JAXDPY010000167.1:0-4330 GCF_034668105.1 Paraburkholderia sp.
GCAGGCGGGCATTCCGATGATCGTGCTGGAGACGGCGCAACCGATCAAGTTTGGCGAAACGATCCGCGAGGCGCTGCAACGCGAACCGGAGCGCCCAACCGCCTTTGAGGGTCTGGAGTCGTTACCGCAGCGCTTCGAAGTATTGCCGGCAGACGTGCAGCGCGTAAAGGACTACATCGTCGCCAACACAGCGGAGTAAACCGACGAGTATGGAGCGCGACAAAGTCGCGCCCCAAAGGACCGGCACACCAGCTTCGGGAAAACCGCGACGGCGCGCGCAGCGCCGCCGGAAGAATGACTGCTGTGTCACTGACGCGGAGTGTGCGAGAGCACGGATTCCAGATGCACCACTACCGTGGCTGCGCGGGGGACCCACTTAAGAGCTAGCGGTTTGAGCTGCTTTCTTTTGCCTACTTTTCTTTGCAGCAGGCAAAGAAAAGTAGGTGCCTGCCCCGCACAGGGGCGACGCTAATAGACCGACAACAAATCAAGGAAAGGCCAACACAACGAGCGCAGAGCCAATGAACGCCGACAGGCCAAAAGATCAGCAAAAAGCCGCCGCAGGCAAAAAACCCGCACCATAACTCCCGGCGCGCCAGCGCCCACACCCCGCTACAATATTCCTTTAAAACCCGCATCTCCGAGATCAAAGATGTCCACCCCAACGCCTCGCGCTCCGATGCTCTCCACCGCCGAAGCCCTGGCGACATTACTGAACGCAGCGCACCCGATCAACGACACGGAATCGATCCCCACGCTGGAAGCGTTAAACCGCGTTCTGGCCAAAGACGTCACTTCGCCGCTCGACGTGCCCCCCATGAACACGAGTTCAATGGACGGCTACGCGCTCCGTACAGAAGATCTCAAAGCGCACGGCAACCGCCTGCCAATTTCCCAACGCATCCCGGCCGGCCACGCGCCCGCGCCGTTAAAACCAGCCACGGCAGCCCGCATCTTCACGGGCGCCACAGTGCCGCCGGGCGCCGACACGATCGTGATGCAGGAACAAACCGAGACCGCGGGCAACGAGGTCACGATCCTGCATAGCCCCGCCGCGGGCGAATGGATCACGGCCCAAGGCGCGGACATCCGCGGCGGCTCGGTCATTCTCCCCGCGGGCACACGTCTCACACCGCAAGCATTGGGGCTCGCCGCCTCGGTCGGCTGCGCAGAACTCGAAGTACGCCGCCGCGTAAAAGTCGCCGTGTTCTTCACCGGCGACGAACTGACCATGCCCGGCGAGCCGCTGAAACCCGGCGCGATCTACAACTCGAATCGTTTCACGCTGCGCGGCCTACTGGAAAAACTAGGCTGCGACGTGACCGACTACGGCATCGTCCCCGACAAGCTCGACGCTACCCGCGCAACGCTGCGCGAAGCCGCGCAGGCGCACGATCTGATCCTCACCTGCGGCGGCGTCTCGGTAGGCGAGGAAGATCACGTCAAGCCGGCAGTCGAGGCGGAAGGGCGCCTGTCGATGTGGCAGATCGCGATGAAACCGGGCAAGCCGCTCGCGTTCGGCGCAGTGCGCCGTGCCGCGCGGCAAACAGACGCGGCGGGAGACGCCTCGGGCGAAACCTTCTTCATCGGCTTGCCGGGCAATCCCGTCTCCAGTTTCGCCACCTTTTTGCTCTTCGTGCGCCCGTTCATCCTGCTTCTGGCCGGCATGCAGACGGTGGCACCGCGCGCGTTGTCGCTGCGAGCGGATTTCACGCAGAGCAAGGCGGACCGCCGCAACGAATTCCTGCGCGCACGCATCAATCCGGCCGGCGGCCTCGATCTGTTTTCAAATCAGAGTTCGGCCGTGCTGACCTCGACGGTATGGGGCGACGGCCTGATCGACAATCCGCCGAACCACGCGATCAGCGCCGGCGAGACCGTGCGCTTCATTCCCTTTTCCGAATTGCTTAACTGAGGCCGGCAACAGCCGGCGGTTTTCCGATGAAGATTCAACTCCGATATTTTGCAAGCGTGCGTGAAGCGCTCAAAACAGCCGACGAAACGGTCGACGTCCCCGACGGCATCGCGACCGTCGGCGACGTGCGCGCGTGGTTGCGCGTGCGCGGCGGCATCTGGGCCGACACCCTCGCCGACGGCCGCGCGCTGCGCATGGCCTGCAATCACGTCATGACCGACGCCGGTACCCGTATTACCGAAGGCTGCGAAGTCGCGTTCTTTCCGCCCGTCACCGGCGGCTGAGCGGCGCCGCATAGTCGCATAGTCACCTAGTCGCTAAACACCGCGTTGAGCCTCGCCAGACATATCGAGCCTCGCGAATCCGCCCAGGAGCCAGAAATGCCCGTTCGCGTCCAGACGGAAGACTTCGACCTCACCGCCGAGGTCGCCGCGTTGCGCGCGCGCAATCCGAAGATCGGCGCAGTGGCCTGTTTTGTCGGCACCGTGCGCGATCTGAACGAGGGCAGCGCCGTCGAAACAATGGAGCTCGAACACTATCCGGGCATGACGGAGAAGTCGCTGGAGGCGATCGTCGTGAGCGCGCGTGAGCGTTGGCCGGGAATCGAAGTGCTGATCGTGCATCGGGTCGGCAAGCTTTATCCGCTCGACCAGATCGTGCTCGTGGCGACCACCGCCGCCCATCGGGGCGACGCCTTTGCGTCGTGCGAGTTCGTGATGGACTATCTGAAGACCCAGGCGCCGTTCTGGAAGAAAGAAAAGACCGAAGAAGGCGAGCGCTGGGTCGATGCGCGTGTCGCGGACGACGCGGCGCTGGCCCGTTGGGGCGTCGAATCGGGGAATCAGGCTGAAGATTAGCGCGCGAGCGTGTGCTCGCGGCGTGCGGTCCCTCCGGCGACCGTTGAATGGCGATGTAGCGCCCGATGATCGCCTGTTGAGCGGGCCAGAGCCTCCAAGGCGCGCACGTCACTTGCCCCGCGCTTTCCCGACGATCCGCGTGGGAAACGGCTCGCCGCTCGCTCGCGCGGCGTCGTGTGACTCCTCGTCGCCACGCGGATGCCGTTTCGGCGCGATGCGCGCCAGCAAGGCCTGCTGCTCCGCCGGAATCTTGTAATCCCAGCCGAAGCGGCTCAACTGCAAACTTTGCGCGATCCGCAGCGCCGGTTCCATGAAACGGACCGCCGCAGCCGGCTCGTAGCGCGACTCCACCGTATCCAGAAACAGATAGAGCCAGCGGCTGAAGTGCTGTGGCTCGATGCCCTCGAGCGGTTGATGCGCTTGCTGCACGTTGCCGCGGTATTGCTTCGCGCCGAGCACGAGGCTTGCCCAGAACGTGCACATCTTCGGCAGGTGGTCGTCCCAACGGCCCGCCAGCGTCGCGTCGAACACGGGGCCCAGCAGCGGATCGGCCCGCACACGGTCGTAAAAGCCGTAGACGAGCTCGCGAATATTCGCCTCAGTAGGCTCGGCGGCGCGCTCGACAACCGGTGCGGCAGGGAAAGACGGATTCATGCAAGTTCCAGATACACGGTTATTCAGTATGAATCGCGCCTACAACGCGAGCGCGAGTCAGAAACGACCTCAAACCCTCTCCAGATGAAAGGAAGTAGGCCACGAATACCCTGCTTTTCGTAAGAATGGCCGGTGGGCAAAACGTTACCATTGCTGCCGAAAGACAAACAGCGACTGTCAGCGCAGAATAAGAAAACATGCGTAACGCCCGCATCTTAGGGCGAAGCGACGGCCCCCGGCAACCCTTGCATCGACGCGGTTATCCCCCGGATCGCGGCTTGCGCTCATCGTGACACCTGCACTTATGAGACTGACCGACTATACGGATTACGCACTCCGAGTTCTCTTGTACCTCGCCGTCCGTGGCGAGGGCTTATCGACCATCCAGGACATCTCGGACGCGTACGGCATCTCCAAGAATCACTTGATGAAGGTGGTTCAGCAACTCGGCGAACTCGGCTGGGTCGAGACCGTACGAGGGCGCAACGGCGGCTTGCGGCTCGTCGAACAAACTAATGCCTTGACCGTGGGCGAGATCGTGCGGGCCACGGAAAGCGACTTTGCGCTGGTCGGCTGTTTCCCGGATCAGCAAGGTGAGCGCCGGGCCTGTGTGATTACACCGCACTGCCGCCTGCGCGGCGCGCTCGAGGCGGCGCGCAACGCATTCCTCGCCGAACTTGACCGCCACACGATCGGCGAGGTTGCGGGACCACATGGGCCGCTGGCTGCGCTGCTCGGTTTAGGCACCGTCATCCCGATCGTGCCAGCCGACGAGGGCGCGGCGCCCCTTGCTTAAAAGCGGCCAGCAAGTTTTCGCGCGTCAAATGTTAAATAGTTGTCGTCGGTTGCAAAAAAGCGCTTGAAACCTGCGCAAAACGCCTCATTTTGGTGGTAATCGAAAATT
>NZ_JAXDPY010000168.1:0-20047 GCF_034668105.1 Paraburkholderia sp.
GAATGTAGCATGGCGGATTGCAAATCGTGGCCAACCCCTGGTCGACGCGGGTTCAGCTGTGGGTCGCTCGCATGAAGCGGCCGCCGGGCAGCGCCGTTACCTGACCGGCGAGTTCGAGTTGCAGCAACGTGTTTTGTAATTCCGCGTCCCCTATCTCGGTGCGGGTGGCAAGAATTTCAAGCGTGGCGGGGGCATGACCGAGGGCGTCGAGGAGTTGCAGCGCTTCGGCGCTCATGGCTGGCGGCGGTGCTGGGGTGTCAGCCGGCGCAGCGGAATCTGCCTGATCCGTCGTCGCAGCGCGCACCTTAGTCGAACCCACCCGAGTTCCTGTTTCAGCCGATGCAGGCGCCCTTTGCGAATCCCGCACGCTCGCGCCTTCCCAAAGCACCGCGTGCCTGCTGGCAGCCTTCGCTGTCACGGGCTTGGCAAAGCCCAGCTCCTCCAGCACCTCGTCTGGCGTTTCCACCAGCTTGGCACCCTGCTTGATGATCCGATGACAACCGCGCGACAACGGCGCGTGGATCGAGCCGGGCAACGCGAAAATGTCGCGCCCCATTTCGTTGGCAAGCCGGGCCGTGATCAGCGAACCCGAGCGCATCGCGGCCTCGACGATCACCACGCCGCTGACAAGGCCGGCGATCAGGCGGTTACGCTGTGGAAAATTGGCGGCGCGCGCCGGCGTGCCGAGCGGCCATTCCGACAGAATCGCGCCTTGCGCTGCAATTTGCCGCGCCAGCGCGTGATGCGCGGACGGATACACGAGGTCCGCGCCGGTGCCGATTACGGCCACCGTGCCGCCGATGCCTTCCAGTCCGCCCCGATGCGCGGCGCCGTCGATCCCCAGCGCCAGCCCTGACACGATAGTGACGCCCGCTTGCGAGAGCTCACGCGAAAAGCGCTCGGCGTCTTCAACGCCTTGCGGTGTCGCGCTGCGGCTGCCCACCAGCGCGACCGCTCTCGTGTGCAACAGATCCAGCCGGCCCTTTATATATAGCAGCGGCGGTGGATCGGGCATTGTCAGTAGCGCGGGCGGGTAGGCGGGGTCGTCGAGCGTCACCACGTGGTTGCCGGGCAACTCACTCCATGCGATCACTGCGTCGAGCTGCGTGCCGAAGTCCGGGCCGGGCGGCGCTAGCGCGGCGCGCGCTGCGGTCTCGCCGGCGACCTCGGCAAGCGCATCGGGCGATTGATCGAAAATCGCTTCCGGCAATCCAAAAGCGCTCAGCAATAAACGCAGGGCAGCAGGTTTCAGCCCCGGCGCGAGCGAAAGCCGCAGCCACGCAGCGAGTTCAATATCGGTTGCGGGTAAGGTGTGCATTGACAGTCGATCCTCCTACAGCGCCAGCGGGCAGGCAGGCGCCATGCTAAAATTTTCATCATCCGAAATAATTGCAGCGCCGCGCCCACTTGCGCGGGCTCGTCGTTGGCGCACGTGGCGCGTTGAATCGAACCGGTTCGACACCATCTATCCTCTGCGTAACGCGACGCGCCTACAACCTGGCCAAACGGCCAACGCTAGCCTTCCACCGGTCAGCGGCGCCTAAAAACACACTCAAGATCATGGCATTACTGAACATCCTCAATTACCCGGACAAGCGGCTGCACAAGATTGCAAAGCCGGTCGAAGTGGTCAACGACCGCATTCGCCGTCTTGTCGCCGACATGGCCGAAACGATGTACGCCGCGCCCGGCGTCGGCCTCGCGGCGACCCAGGTGGACGTGCATGAACGCGTGATCGTGATCGACGTGTCGGAAACGCACGACGAGCTGCTCGCGTTCATCAACCCGGAAATCATCTGGTCGAGCGACGAGCGAAAGCTGTCGGAAGAAGGCTGCCTCTCGGTGCCGGGTATCTACGACAACGTCGAGCGCGCGGAAAAAGTACGCGTGCGGGCGCTAAACGAAAAGGGCGAAACCTTCGAGCTGGATTGCGAAGGGTTGCTCGCGGTTTGCATCCAGCACGAAATGGATCACCTGATGGGCCGCGTGTTCGTCGAGTACCTGTCGTCGCTGAAGCAGACGCGGATCAAGAGCAAGATGAAGAAGCTCGCCCACGCGATGTAATGCGCGTCCACCTCGCCTACTGCCCCTGTTCATGAGTCATTCGTTGCGCGTCATCTTTGCCGGTACGCCGGAGTTCGCCGCGGCCGCGCTGGCCGCGATTCACAGCGCCGGTTTTCCGGTGCCGCTCGTGCTGACCCGGCAAGATCAACCTGCTGGACGCGGGATGAAATTGCAGGCGAGTCCGGTCAAGCGTTACGCGCAGGAGCATGGCATTGGCGTGGCGCAGCCGCCTTCATTGCGCCGCACCGGCAAATATCCGGCGGAAGCCACAGCCGCTATCGACCAGTTGCGCGCCACGCCGCACGACGTCATGGTCGTGGCCGCCTACGGTCTGATCCTGCCGCAGGAAGTGCTCGATATTGCGCCGCTGGGCTGCATCAATATTCACGCTTCGTTGCTGCCGCGCTGGCGCGGCGCCGCGCCGATCCACCGTGCGATTGAAGCGGGCGACGCTGAAACCGGCATCACGCTGATGCAGATGGACGCCGGCCTCGACACCGGGGCGATGATTTCCGAAGCGCGTACGCCGATTTCCGACACCGACACCACGGCCACTTTGCACGACCGCCTGGCACAGGACGGCGCGAAGCTGATCGTCGAAGCGCTGATCGAACTCGAGCGCAGCGGCAAGCTGGCGGCGACGCCACAACCGGCTGACGGCGTGACTTACGCGGAAAAGATCGGCAAGCACGAGGCCGCGCTCGACTGGCGTAAGCCGGCAACGGTCCTCGCGCGTCAGGTGCGTGCGTTCGACCCGTTCCCCGGCGGGCTGGGTACGCTGGAAGACGGCACGTCGATCAAGATCTGGGCAGCGGTCCCGGTCCAGGCACAAGGCAACCAGGCGCCCGGTACGATCGCCGACATCTCCGCCGAAAGCGTGGTGGTTGCCTGCGGCGAAGGCGCGTTGCGTCTCACGCAATTGCAAAAGCCCGGCGGCAAGCGTTTGCCGGTGCGCGAATTCCTGGCCGGCGCAACGCTGGCCGCGGGTCAGCGTTTCCAGCTTCCCGAAGCAAAATAACAGCCTTGCGCCTACCTTGAACATCGACCGTTCGGCCGATGTTCAAGACCCCGCCCGCAAGCGCGCGGCGCGTTAGAATCCTCAAGGCAACGACTGCGTTTCGAGGATTTCCATGTTTGGCATTACCCATTTCGAGTTTTTCGTCGTCGCAGTCTTTCTGCTGAATGTGACGCCCGGTCCCGATACGGCTTATATCGTCGGGCGCAGTGTCGCCCAGGGCCGTGGCGCGGGTCTGCTGTCCGCGCTCGGCATCTCCGCCGGTTGCTGCGTTCATTCGCTCGCCTGCGCGTTCGGCTTGACGGCATTGCTGGCCGCTTCGGCCACGGCGTTCACCGTCATCAAGTTGGTAGGCGCTATTTATCTGATCTATCTCGGCGTGCGCCTTGTTTTCGCCAAGCCGGCAGCAGACCAGGCGGCCGGCGAAGCACGCGGCGCCGGCGCACCGAAATCGCTGCGTCAGCTTTTCCTGCAAGGGTTCTGGACCAATGTGCTGAATCCCAAGGTCGTGCTGTTCTTCGTCTCCTTTTTTCCGCAGTTCGTCACGGCGGGCAGCGATCATAAGGCGCTCGCGTTTCTCACGCTGGGCGGGGTGTTCGTCGTCATGAGCATGATCTGGAACAGTTTCGTCGCGTGGATTGCGGGCAGTGTGACCCAGCGCTTCTCCGGCAAGCCGTCGGTGAAGAAGTGGCTGGATCGCGGTGTCGGCAGCGCATTCGTCGGCTTGGGCATCAAGCTCGCCACTGCATCAAGATGATTGAATTTTCCTCACGCGCCCATATCTAACATTTTGCTTACAATCAGTCGCCGCGATCATGCGGCGCGGATATGAACCCCGCGTTAGGGCAAGGAGTTGTAGACATGTTCAATTGGGTCAAAACCGCGATGTTGATGGCCGCGATCACGGCCCTTTTCATCGTGATCGGCGGGATGATCGGCGGCTCGCGCGGCATGATGATCGCGCTCGTGATCGCCCTTGGGATGAATTTCTTTTCGTACTGGTTCTCGGACAAGATGGTCCTGCGCATGTACAACGCGCAGGAAGTCGACGAAAACAGTGCGCCGCAGTTCTATCGCATGGTGCGCGAGCTCTCCACGCGCGCGGGCTTGCCCATGCCGCGCGTGTACCTGATCAACGAAGACGCGCCGAACGCATTTGCCACCGGCCGTAATCCGGAGCATGCGGCCGTCGCCGCCACCACCGGTATCTTGCGCGTGCTGTCCGAGCGCGAAATGCGCGGCGTGATGGCGCACGAACTTGCGCACGTGAAGCATCGGGACATTCTGATCTCAACCGTCTCGGCAACCATGGCGGGCGCCATTTCCGCACTGGCGAACTTTGCGATGTTCTTCGGGGGCCGTGACGAAAACGGCCGTCCGTCGAATCCGATCGCAAGTATTGCCGTTGCGTTGCTCGCACCGATCGCCGGTGCGCTGATCCAGATGGCGATTTCGCGTGCGCGTGAATTTGAAGCGGACCGTGGCGGCGCACAGATTTCCGGCGACCCGCAGGCGCTTGCGTCGGCGCTCGACAAGATTCATCGTTACGCGAGCGGTATTCCGTTTCCCACGGCCGAGCAGCATCCGGCCACCGCGCAGATGATGATCATGAATCCGCTGGCGGGCGGCGGCATCGCGAATCTGTTCTCAACGCACCCGGCCACCGAGGAACGCATCGCGCGTTTGATGGAAATGGCACGCACGGGGCGCTTCGAGTAACGGCGCTCTGATTCGGCGTAAGGAAAGGCGAGTCCGCGGGCTCGCCTTTTTTGTTCGAGCATCGCCGCCGGTCCACCCTCGGCGGCTCCCGCGCCGCGCCACGCTACAATGTGTGTTGTTTGCGCCGTGCGCACCGCGCGGCCTGCCTTTGCCTCTTTCATGACTCCAAAGCCTTCTTCGCGTTCAGCTTCCCTATCGGCTCGTCCGCGCGAATCCCGTTTGTCGATGCTGCATCTCGCGCCCGAGTCGCTCGGGTTCGCGCTCGACGGCGCGGGCCAGGCCGTCGGCGCCGTGCGTCTCGGCGCGGCTTTGCCGGCCGCGCTGCAATCCGTATTCGTTTCCGCGCCCGAAGGCAGCGTCGCTGCTGCACGCGGCGCTGTGCAGGACATCGCGTACCGCACCATGCGGCGCCTCGCGACCGTCGAATGGTTGATCGCGAAGCTGGTCAAGAAGGCGCCGCCGCCGCACGTCGGCCATGTGCTCGCTTGCGCGCTGGCTTTGCTCATCGACGATGAAGCGAACGCCGCCTACGCACCGTTCACCGTGGTCGATCAGGCGGTGAGCGCAATCGCCGCGCGTCGCGAATTTGCGTTCGCAAAGGGCCTCGTCAACGCCGTGCTGCGTAATTTCCTACGCGAGCGCGAGGCGCTGCTGAGCGCCGCGCAAGCCGATGAAGTCGCGCACTGGAACTATCCGGCATGGTGGATCGACGCGGTGAAGCGGGCGTGGCCCGACGCATGGCAAGCGGTGCTCGCCGCCGGTAATACCCAGGGTCCGCTGACGCTGCGCGTCAACGCGCGCCACTCCACCGTCGACGCCTATCTGCAAGTGCTGCAAGACCATCACATCCCCGCAAGCAGAGCCGGCGAATACGCCGTCAAGCTCGCCACGCCGATGTCGGTCGAGCGCATTCCCGGCTTCAATGAAGGCGTCGTCTCCGTGCAGGACGCCGGCGCGCAACTCGCCGCGCAACTGCTCGGCGTGCGAGACGGCATGCGCGTGCTCGACGCGTGCGCGGCGCCTGGCGGCAAGACCGGCCATCTGCTCGAACTCGCCAATCTGCAACTGGTGGCGCTCGAAAGCGACGCGTCGCGCGCGCGCCGAATCGGTGAAAACCTGCAGCGGCTCAAGCTCGACGCGGAAGTGCGGATTGGCGATGCCGGCCAGCCGTCAAAATGGCATGACGACATCGACCAGCCGTTCGACCGCATTCTGGCCGACGTGCCATGTTCGGCTTCGGGCATCGTGCGGCGTCATCCGGATATTCGCTGGCTGCGTCGCGCGTCGGATATCCCCGCGCTGGTGGCCGAGCAGCGCCGCATTCTCGACGCGCTATGGCCGCTCGTGAAGCCAGGCGGCGAATTGCTCTACGTTACGTGTTCGATCTTTCCCGAAGAAGGCGAGTTGCAGGCGCAGTGGTTTGGAAACAAGTATCAGGATGCGGTACGATTGGACGCGCCGGGGCAACTTTTACCCTCAGTTGCCCGCGCGCCCGCCGACACATCGGCCGGTTCCCATGCCGGACTCGTCGCTGAACACAGCGCCGGCTCGAACTCAGACCACGACGGATTTTTCTACGCGCGCTTCCAGAAACGGTGACCATCAAACGCTTCTTCCCGCTTCGGCTCGCTGCCGTGCTCTGGTTCGCGCTGGTTGTATGGCTCGCCGTGCCTGGCGCGGCGCACGCGGATTCGATCGCCGTGCAGCGCGCTTCGCTGCAATCGGACAACACTGGCTGGAATCTCGACGCGCGTTTCGACTTCGACCTGAACAGCAATCTCGAAGACGCCGTCAACAAAGGCATTCCGCTGTATTTCACGACCGACTTCGAATTGAGCCGGCCGCGCTGGTACTGGTTCGACGAACAGCCGGTGAGCGTGTCGCAGAGCATCCGCCTGTCGTTCCAGCCGCTCACGCGTGAGTACCGGGTGTCGAGCGTGTCGTCGGGCGGGTTGCAGCTCGGCTTCACGACACTGAAGGATGCGCTCGCCGTGATCAAGCACATCACGTCGTGGCATGTCATCGATCGCACTCAGGTGGTTGTCGGCGAGACGTACAACGCGTCAGTGCGCATGCAACTCGACATCGCGCTGATGCCCAAGCCGTTCCAGATCGACGCGGTGAACAACCGCGACTGGAGCCTCTCATCGGACTGGAAACGCTTTACCTTCACGGTGACCGAACGTGCTAAATAGAGTGCGCCGCGCCACCAGCGTCAGCAGCATCGTCGTGCGCGTGCTGGTGTCCACGGTCGCCGTGACGGCCGTGCTGCTGCTCGTGCTGCTGGCAGCGGCGAGCGCGAATACCGAATTCTTCGACCGCTATTACCAGTGGTTGTACGCGGCCAACCTCGTGGTCGCGATGATCTTTTTGCTGGTGGTGGCGACGCTCGTCATCATCATCATTGCGCGGCTTAAAAAAGGTAAGTTCGGCACGCGGCTGTTAGCGAAACTCGCGTTCTTCATGGCGCTGGTCGGCGTGGTGCCGGGTGGCATCATCTACGTCGTCTCGTATCAGTTCGTGTCGCGCAGTATCGAGTCGTGGTTCGACGTGAACGTCGAAACCGCCTTGACTTCAGGGCTGAATCTCGGCCGCGGCATGCTCGACGCGTCGCTGTCCGATCTGCAGACCAAGGGCCGTTTGATGTCCGAGCAACTGGCGAGCGCGGATGCCGCCGGTACGACGCTCACGCTGTTGCGGCTGCGCGATCAGTTCGGCGTGCAGGACGCGACGATCGTCGAACCCACGCGCAGCATGTCGGGCGCGACGCCGGATATGCACGTGGTCGCGCAGGCGTCCGGCAATTACGCAACGCTCCTGCCGAGCGACCTGCCCACGCCGATGATGATCGACCAGGCGCGTGGCCGCGGCTATGCGGCGATCGAAGGCGAGGTCGACGGCGATCCAAAGGCGCACGGCAGCAAGGGCGCGCTGCGGCTGCGCATCGTGCAGCGCATTCCGGATTCGAACGCGTCGCTGCTGCAGCCCACTGAGCGCTTCCTGCAACTCACGCAGCCGGTCTCGCCTTCGCTCGCACGCAATGCCGACGCGGTGCAGCGGGCCTATCGCGAGTATCAGGAGAAGGCGCTAGGCCGCACCGGCTTGCGCAAGATGTACATCGGCACGCTCACGCTGGCGCTGTTCCTCGCCACCTTCATCGCGATGATGCTGGCGCTCGCGCTCGGCAATCAGCTGGCGCGGCCGTTGTTCCTGCTCGCGCAGGGCACGAAGGAAATTACCGAGGGCGACTACACGCCGAAGCGTGAAATCAAATCGCGCGACGAACTGGGTTTTCTCACGCAGTCGTTCAACGCCATGACGCGGCAGTTGTCCGAAGCGCGCGCGGCGGTCGAGAACAACCGCGTGGCGCTCGAACATTCGAAGGCTTATCTGGAAAGCATTCTTGCGAACCTGACCGCGGGCGTGTTCGTATTCGACCGGCAGTTCCGTCTCACTACGGCGAACCGCGGCGCGGAACGGATCTTCCGTCAGCAGTTCCAGGAAGTGCTGGGTTCGTCGCTCGATAAGATCGGCGTGTTGAGCGAATTCGGCGGGATGGTGCGCAAGGCGTTTGCCGATCGCGAAGCCGCGAGCGGCGACGGTCACGACGACCGCGGCCATTGGCAGCAGCAGTTCTCGGTGCAGGTGGCCGGCGAAACCGAGCCGCTCACCTTGCTGGTGCGCGGCGCTCGCCTCGTTTCCGCGACTGACCGCGACGCGGAAGACATGCAGACTTCCGGCTACGTCGTCGTGTTCGACGATATTTCGGATGTGATTTCGGCGCAGCGTTCGATCGCCTGGGGCGAAGTGGCGCGGCGTCTTGCGCACGAGATCAAGAATCCGCTCACGCCGATTCAGCTCTCAGCCGAGCGTTTGCAGATGAAGCTTGCAGATAAGTTGTCGCCATCGGATGCCGATGTGTTGAAGCGCGGCGCGACCACCATTGTCAATCAGGTCGCGGCGATGAAGCAGATGGTCGACAATTTCCGCGACTACGCGCGCACGCCGCCGGCCGTGCTCGCGCATCTGCAACTGAATGAACTGGTCAGTGAAGTACTCACACTGTACGGTATCGAGGAAGGCAAGGGCGCGATCCAGGTTGAACTCGCGGACTTGCCGGCGATTCGCGGCGACGCCACACAATTGCGACAGGTGATTCACAACCTGCTGCAAAATGCGCAGGATGCCGTGGCCGACATCCAGCATCCGCGTGTGTTGCTCGAGACGAGGACAGTAGAATACGGAGACCCCGACGCGGAAGGCAAAGTACGCGTCGCGGTGCGTCTGACGGTGTCGGATAACGGGGCGGGCTTCCCCGCGCGTATCCTCACACGTGCATTCGAACCTTACGTGACAACCAAGGCCAAAGGAACGGGCCTCGGTCTTGCGATGGTCAAGAAGATCGTCGACGAACACGGCGCGCGCATCGACATTCGCAACCGCATGAAAGCGGGCGATGTGATCGAAGGCGCGCAGATTTCGATCCTCTTCCTTCAACTGGCAGACGATGCCGCGACGCCCGGAGCAGGGCCGCGGCCGGCGCATGGTAATGCGTCGCAGGGAACGACAAAAGCAACAGTGCAGACAAGGGCAGCGTAAATGGCAACCATCCTGGTGGTAGATGATGAAATGGGCATCCGGGAATTGCTCTCGGAGATCCTGAGCGACGAAGGGCATGTCGTGGAGGCGGCGGAAAACGCGCAGGAAGCGCGCGAGTTCCGCTTGCGTCAGGCGCCGGATCTGGTGCTGCTCGACATCTGGATGCCCGATACCGACGGTGTGACCTTGCTCAAGGAATGGGCCGCGCAAGGGCAACTCACCATGCCGGTGATCATGATGTCCGGCCACGCAACCATCGACACGGCGGTCGAAGCGACCAAGATCGGCGCGCTCAATTTCCTCGAGAAGCCGATTGCGTTGCAGAAGCTGCTGAAGGCCGTCGAGCAAGGCCTTGCCCGCGGCACGGCGGCGGGTGGCGCGCCAGGCGGCGCGGCGGCGAAGCCGGCGTTGCCGGTCAGCGCTTCGCCGGTGGCATCCGCGGCTGCGTTGCCGATGCTGTCGTCGGACGGCATGGGCAGCGGCGCGTTGGCCGCGCAAACGGCGTCGATTTCGTTCGACATTCCGTTGCGCGATGCGCGCGATGCGTTCGAGCGTGCGTACTTCGAATATCACCTCGCACGTGAGAATGGCAGCATGACGCGCGTCGCGGAGAAGACGGGTCTGGAGCGCACGCACTTGTATCGCAAGCTCAAGCAACTCGGCGTGGATCTCGGCAAGAACAAAGGGGAGTGAGCCGCTGCGCCATCCTCACGGGTTCGGGCGCGGCGGATTTTTTCGAGAGGGGGCTTGTCGGACTGCTGACCCTTTGATATCATTTCGTTCTTCGTTGGCCCGGTAGCTCAGTTGGTAGAGCAGCGGATTGAAAATCCGCGTGTCGATGGTTCGATTCCGTCCCAGGCCACCAGGATTCAGCCCCAGGAAATCGCAAGATTCCTGGGGCTTTTCCTTTTCAGGCGGGCATTCGTGGCGGCATGGCTTGCTTGCCGCATGCAGTGGGGCATGCTCGGCGGCATTAGGCGTCGCGTGATAAAATCGCGCCAGTTCAAGGACTTGCATGCGAGTGCGTGGCCGAGGTCGGGCTGGCGCGCCAGCGCACCGAACAGGTCTTTTTCGTATCCTGAAGCGCGGCCTTTTGCGCACTCTGCCGGCAACACGGCAAGGCCGCAACAGGCGCCGAACCCTTCGCCCGACGATTAACGGTATAAGCGCCCAGCGACTCTGCGTGCGGAAGGCGCGGCCTATACTGCTTTGGGCCGGCAGCAATGCCGGCACGCGTCGCGCCGCGTTGCTTGCATGGCGCACCTCGCGCAGCGCGACGTGGCACTCATCATTCACGGAGTTTCACGGTGATCCGCAAAGACGCTAAACGTAGCGCTCTGGTGCTGTTTTCCGGCGGCCAGGATTCCGCCACGTGCCTCGCCTGGGCGCTCGAACGTTACGAAACGGTCGAGACGCTGGGCTTCGATTACGGTCAGCGGCACCGCGTCGAACTCGAATGCCGCGATGGGTTTCGTAACGCTGTCGTGCGCGCTTTTCCGGCGTGGGCCGATCGCCTCGGCGAAGATCACACGATCGACCTGTCAGTGCTCGGTTCGATCAGCGATACGGCAATGACACGCGAGATCGAGATCCACGCCACCACGAACGGTTTGCCGAATACGTTCGTGCCGGGCCGCAATCTGATGTTCATGACAATTGCCGCCGCCATCGCCTATCGGCGTGGTTTGCAGGTACTGGTGGGCGGCATGTGCGAGACGGATTTCTCGGGCTACCCCGATTGCCGCGACGACACCATGAAGGCTTTGCAGGTCGCGCTGAACCTCGGTATGGACACGCGCTTCCTGCTCGAAACACCGCTGATGTGGCTCGACAAGGCCGACACGTGGCGTCTCGCGCACGAGCTGGGTGGCGACGAACTGGTCGAACTGGTGCGCGTCGAAACGCACACCTGCTACCTGGGTGAGCGCGCCGAATTGCATGCATGGGGCTTCGGTTGCGGCGAATGTCCGGCGTGCCGTTTGCGCAAGCGCGGCTATGAGGCATATCTGGCCGGCGAGAAGGTGACAGAGCCGGGTTGACCGTCTCATGACAGGCTTACGCTGGCGCACCGTACGAAGGGGCGCCGCGCAGGCAACTATTTTCAGGAACACAAGGCAGAAAGCAGCATGACTTACGCGGTCAAGGAAATCTTCTACACATTGCAGGGCGAAGGCGCGAATGCCGGGCGTCCGGCTGTGTTCTGCCGGTTCGCCGGCTGCAATCTGTGGTCGGGCCGCGAAGAAGATCGTGCGGAGGCGGTGTGCCGTTTCTGCGATACGGACTTCGTCGGCACTGACGGCGAGAACGGTGGCAAGTACCGCACCGCTGAAGAGCTGGTGCAGATGATTGCGTCGCAATGGCCGGAAGGCGAGGGCGAGCGTTTCGTGGTGTGCACGGGCGGCGAACCGATGCTGCAGATCGACCCGCCTTTGGTCGATGCACTGCATGCCGCCGGCTTTGAAATCGCCATCGAGACCAACGGCTCGCTTCCGGTGCTCGAAACGATCGACTGGATCTGTGTGAGTCCGAAGGCCGACGCGCCGCTCGTCGTCACCCGGGGCAACGAGTTGAAGGTCGTGATTCCGCAGGACAACCAGCGCTTGTCCGAGTATGCGAAGCTCGACTTCGAGTATTTCCTCGTCCAGCCAATGGACGGCCCGTCGCGCGACATCAACACCAAGCTCGCGATCGAGTGGTGCAAACGCCATCCGCAATGGCGCCTGTCGATGCAGACCCACAAGTATCTGAACATTCCCTGATTTGCCGTGCTGACGATTACACGAAAACTCGAATTCGACGCGGGCCACCGCATCCCCGATCACCGCAGCCAGTGCCGTAATCTGCACGGCCATCGCTATGTGCTCGAAATCACGCTGCAAGGCGACCTGGTCGACACCGAAGGTGCGCCCGATCGTGGCATGGTGATGGATTTCGCCGACGTAAAGTCGCTCGCGGTCGAGCATCTGGTCGATAAGTGGGACCATGCGTTTCTCGTCTATGAAGGCGACACGCAGGTGCGCGGTTTTCTCGAAACCATGGCGGGCCACAAGACGGTCGTGCTCGATCGCATCCCCACCGTTGAAAATCTCGCCGCCGTCGCGTTCCAGATTCTCGCGAACGTCTACGACGCGCATTACGGCGTGAACCTGCGTTTGCATAAGGTGCGTCTGTTCGAGACGCCGAACTGCTGGGCCGACGTCGTTCGCGACTAGCGGCGGCCTTATCGCGCAAACGATGCAACGCGTCGCCGGATGGACCGTCTGCACGACGTCCCTCGCAGTTAGCCGCTGCGTCACTCACGCGACGTACAAACGCAGCCTGGCCGCTGCATCACCCACGCGACGTCCTTGCGCGGCCCAACCCCCGCGTTATTGTCACGGTATGATCGCTCCGATAACCACACGGAGCGAGACATGCCGGTCACCGCAGTGCGTCGCAGCAGCCATTCAGGCCGTCACGGCCTTGGCGTTGGGCTGTTCAGCCACGCCAGCATCCTCAACCTCAAGCGTGCTTCAGGCGATGTCTTCCATCGCCAGGGAGCGCAGCCATGAGCACGTTCACGAATCCCCTCAAGCAACGTCTGAAAGAAGCCGATCCGCTGTTCGGTCTGTGGCTTTCGCTCGGCAGCGATTCGGCCGCCGAGGCGCTCGCGCATGCCGGCTTCGACTGGCTGTTGATCGACATGGAGCACGCGCCGAACGATAGCGGCGACGTGACCGGGCAATTGCGCGCGATCGCCGCCGCGCATCTGCCGAGCGAGCCGGTCGTGCGCGTGCCCGCCAGCGAGGCGTGGCTCGTCAAGCGCGTGCTGGACGCCGGCGCTCGCACGCTGATGTTCCCGAACATCGAAACCGCGGAAGAGGCGGCGCACGCCGTGCTTCTGACGCAATACCCGACTGCCGAGGCGCTCGACGGTCAGCGCGGCGTCGCCGGGGCGGTGCGGGCAGCGGCGTACGGGATGCGGCGCGACTACGTGCAGACGGCCAACGCGCAGATTTCGACCATCGTGCAGATCGAATCGGCGCGCGGCTTGCAGGAAGTCGAGAAGATCGCGGCGACGCCGGGCGTCGATTGCCTGTTCGTCGGACCGGCCGATCTCGCCGCGAGCCTCGGTCATCTCGGCGATTCGAAGCATGCCGAGGTGCAAGCCGCGATGGCACGCATTGTCAGCGCCGCCGACAAGGCGGGTATCGCCGCCGGAATTTTTGCCATGGATGTCGCGAGCGCCAAGCAGCATCGCGATGCCGGTTTTCGTTTTATTGCCCTGGCCGCCGACGTCATGTGGATGTTGCGCGCGACCCGCCAGGCGTTGCAGGAGGTGAGAACATGAAAAGGATGGTGCAGTGCGTCGTGAAGCGTCTGGCGGTCACAGCGGCGTTGATGGCGACTTTGACGGCGTACGCGCAGGACAACCGCGTCGCGAAGTCGAATGATCCGGAGACGCAAACCGCGGTCGCCGATTACAACGCCGGCAATCTAGGCGCGGCGCTGGCCGAATTCCGTAAAGCGGCCGAGCGCGGTAGCCGGCTTGCCGAGTTCAACTACGCGATGATGCTGCTCAACGGCGAAGGCGGCCCAGCCAACGTCGACGAAGGCAAGAAGTGGCTGCGCAAAGCCGCCGACGCCAACATGTCGCACGCGCAGTATGTCTACGGCAGGATGTACGACGACGGTGAGTTCGTTGGGCGCGATCCGGTGGAGGCGCATCGGTGGTTCCTGAAGGCCGCGCAACAGGGGCACGTGCAGGCGGAACTCGCGCTTGCCAATCAGTTTCTCGACGGCCGTGGCACGGCACGCGATAACAAGCAGGCGTTCGTCTGGTACAAGAAGGCCGCGCAAGGCGGCGACATGACCGCGCAGTACGTGACCGGCTCGTTCTACGAACGCGGTGGCGACGGTGTCGACAAGAACCTGAATGTGGCGCGCGCGTATTACGCCGCGGCGGCGGTGCAGGGCGATCCGGCGGCGAAACTCAAGTATCAGGAACTGAGCGCGCAATTGCGGGACCAGAAGGAAGTGAAACCGCAGTAAATGAACGAGGGGCGCTGCCGACGTGAACCGCACGCCGAAAGCATGGACGGGCGTCCAACTTTTGAGGTGCAGTCCAGACGGCGCGCCACGCTAACTCTGCATCAAGCGCTTCTGACGCGCGACGTTCATGATGAGGCCGATGGCGACCCCCAGCGTAGTCAGCGCCGTGCCGCCGTAACTCATGAACGGTAACGGCACGCCCACCACGGGCAAGATTCCGCTCACCATGCCGATGTTGACGAACGCATAGGTGAAGAACGCCATTGTCAGCGATCCGGCCAGTAGCCGCCCAAACAGCGTCGCCCCATTGGCCGCGATATACAAGCCGCGCGCGATCAGCAGCATATAAAGCGTGAGCAGCACGATCCCGCCCGCTAGCCCGAACTCCTCGGAAAACACCGCGAAAATGAAGTCGGTGTGCTTCTCGGGGATGAACTCCAGATGCGCCTGCGTACCCTTGAGCCAGCCCTTGCCGAGTGGGCCGCCCGAGCCGATCGCAATCACTGCCTGAATGGTGTGGAAGCCCTTGCCGAGCGGATCCGACGTCGGATCGAGCAGCGTACAGATGCGGTGCTTCTGATAGTCGTGCATCAACGGCCACTGCACTTCCGGCTGACAGATCTTGTCCTGGAACGCCGCGATCGAGCCGACCGCGATCACGCCGGCAATCAGCACCGGCACGATCAGCTTGAAACTGAGCCCCGCGAAGTAAATCACGAAGAAGCCGGCCGCGAACACCAGCACGGCAGTGCCGAGGTCGGGCTGCTTGGCGATCAAACCCACCGGCACGATCAGGATCAGAAAGCCGACCAGGAAGTCGTACCAGCGCATCACGCCTTCGCGGCGCTGGTAGTACCAGGCGAGCATCAGCGGAGTGGCGATCTTCAGAATTTCCGACGGCTGGATCACCACGCCGACGTTGATCCAACGCTTCGCGCCCTTGCGCGTGAGGCCGAACACCGCCACCGCAATCAGTAATGCGATCCCGAACGTATAGAGCGGGACCGCGAAGCGCATCAGCGTGGTGGACGGCACGTTGGCCAGCGCCCACATCAGCACGAACGTCAGCATGATGTTGCGCATCTGGTCTTCCACCCGGCCGGGCATGTCCAGCGTCGCGCTGTATAGCGTGACGATACCGACGCACAGCAGCAGAAACACGATCAGGGCGAGGGGGCGATCGAAGCCCAGGAACATCCGCTTGATGCGGTCGAGCCAGGCGCGCTTGTCGAATTGCATGCCTTTTTCCTTACTCGTCGATGCCGCCGGAAACCGGCTGGCGTGGCGACGTAGGCTGAATGCTGTCTTCCCGCGACGGGGCGGCGGCGGCGGTCGGTACCGCTTCGCTGCTCGGGCGGGGTTTGTGTGGGACGCCGGATTTACGCGGCGCCGGATTCTTTGCCGCGCTGGACGTGGATGCCGACGCGGAGACGGCTGCCGACGCGCTGGACGCGGGCGCAGCAGTAGCCGGCGCGAGGGCCGTTGCCGCGGCCGCAGGCGTCGATGCAGCAGCCGGAGCCGACGCAGCCGCAGCAGTAGACGCTGCTGCTGGAGCGGCGCCCGGCATCGGCAGTGCCGTGAAGCCCGCAGCGATCTTAACCGGCTGCGCCGTGTCCTGCGGCGGCGGTGCGCCGCCGACTTCCGGCGCGGATGCGTCCTGCGTTGTCGAGGCGGCCGCCGCGACCGCTGCCGCTTCAGCGCCAGGCTTGTTCTTGCCGACCAGGTAGTAATCGAGCACGCGACGCGCGATCGGGCCCGCCGCTTCAGCACCCCAGCCGCCGTTTTCGACGATCAGTGCAATCGCGATCTTTGGCTGTTCGGCAGGCGCGAACGCGATGAACAGCGCATGGTCGCGCAGATGTTCGGCGATCGCGTGGCCTTTGTAGTTGGCGCCTTGCAACGAATACACCTGCGCCGTGCCGGTCTTGGCGGCTGCCTGATACGGTGCTCCGATGAACACCTTCGCCGCCGTGCCGTTGGTCACGACGCCTTCCATCGCGCGCTTGATGATGTCGATGTCCGATTGCTTCACGGCGATCTTGTCGCTCGGATCGCGCACGACCGGGCGCGTCTCTTTAGTGATCGGATTTTCGATGTCGCGCACGAGGTGCGGCTTCATCACGACGCCGTTGTTCGCGAGCGTGGCCGTGGCGTGCGCGAGTTGCAGAATGGTGTACGAGTTATAGCCCTGGCCGATACCCAGACTGATCGTTTCGCCTTCATACCAGCGCTGCTGCTCGGGCTTGCGGTACGCCTTGCGCTTCCAGTCCGTCGACGGCAGGATGCCGCGCGCCTCACCCGAAATGTCGATGCCGGTGATCTGGCCGAAGCCCCACGGCTTCATGAAGCCGGCGATCGCGTTGACGCCGAGATCGTGCGCGAGCATGTAGAAATACGTGTCGTTCGACACCACGATCGCGCGGTTCATGTCGACCCAGCCCTGGCCCGAGCGCACGTCGTTGCGGAACGTATGGCCGCCGAACGTGTACGAACCCGGGTCCTGGAAGCCCCAGCCCGGCGTGCGCTTATGCAGCGTCAGCGCGGCGAGCGCCATGAACGGCTTGTAGGTCGAACCCGGCGGATAGGTGCCGTGCAGCGGGCGGTTCAGGAGCGGATGGTCGGGCGAGTTGTTGAGCTCGTCCCAGGTCTGCTGATCGATGCCGTCAACAAAAGAATTCGGATCGAAGCTCGGCGCCGACACGAACGCGAGCACGTCGCCGGTTGCCGGTTCGATCGCGACCAGCGCCCCGCGGCGCCCGGCAAAGGCCTGCTCCGCGACCTGCTGCAGGCCGATATCGATCGACAGTTCGAGATTGTTGCCCGGCGTTGCCTGGGTGCGCGACAGCGTGCGCACCGGCCGGCCACCGGCGGTGACTTCGACTTCCTCAAAACCGGTCTGGCCGTGCAGCTCCGTCTCGTAGCTCTGCTCGACGCCGATCTTGCCGATGTAGTCGGTGCCCTTGTAGTTGTTCGCGTCGAGGCGCGGATCGTAGTGATCCGGATCGCTGTCGTTCTGATCGCTGGCGTCGTCGATACGGTCCTGATCGCGTTGCGAAATCCGCCCGATGTAGCCGATCACGTGCGCCGCGGTCGGCCCGAGCGGATATTGGCGGAACAGGCGCGCGCGCACTTCCACGCCCGGAAAGCGGAAGCGTTGCGCGGTGAAGCGAGCCACTTCGTCGTCGGTGAGGCGGGTGCGGATCGGCAGGCTTTCATAGTTCTTCGAGTCTTCCTGCAACTTCTTGAAGCGGCGGCGATCGCGTGCGTCGATCGAGACGACGGTGGCCAGATTGTCGATCACGTTTTCGAGCGTGTCGTTCAGCTTCGACGGCGTAATTTCGAGCGTATACGCTGAGTAGTTCTTGGCCAGCACCACGCCGTTGCGGTCCGTGATGATGCCGCGGTTCGGCACGATCGGCGCAACCGAAATGCGGTTTTCGTCGGCTTGCAGCGAGTACTTGCTGTAGTGCCAGACCTGCAGGACCAGAAAACGGAAGCCGATCAGCCCGAAGCAGATGAACACGAACAGGCCCGCCGCCGCGACGCGCAGGCGGAACTTCGAGAGCTGTTGCTGAGTGTCCTTGAATTCGGTCATGCGATTCTGCAAAAGGCCGTGTGATGGCCATCATGAGTGTGCGCCCAAACCGGCCGGAACCGGGAGGCATGAACAGCGACGCGCGTCGAGCGGGCCGGGCGCCCCTGTTCCAGCGGAACGGCCGGCGGGTTCGCGTGCGGGTTTAAATCGGCCGCGTATCGTCCGGATCGGCCGGGCGCCGCTGCGGCATCAACAGCAGCACGCTGGCGATCGGCCACAGCGCGGCTTCGACGAAACCGTCGATCAGATAACCCCAGCCCGGAAACGCCGCGCCCGTCAGCAGACGGATCACGAACGGCACCAGTTGCGCGACGACCAGCAACGGCATGACCGCGAAGGTCTGCACGCCGAGCGACATCCACAGCACCCGGCGATGGATCGTAATCGCGCCGTACGACAACAACGTATACGCCAGCGCATGCTCGCCGAGCAGACTGGCGTTGTGCACGTCCATCAGCAAGCCGAGAAAGAAGGCGATGCCCATGCCCACTTTGCGCGGCTGGTGCACGTTCCAGAACAGCAGCACGAGCGCCACGAAGTCCGGCACGCCGGCGAGGCGCCCCCACGGCATCAGGTTCAGCAGAAACGCCGCGGCGAGGCTGAACGCGATGAAGTAAGGATTGACCGGCTGCAGAATGTATTGCGGACGGTTCATGGCTGGGCCCCCGGCGTGGCTTGCGGCTTCGCGGTCTTGTCAGCGGCCGGTTTCTTTTCGGCGGCGGCTTTTTTCTCCGTGGCAGGGGCTCTGGCCGACGGTTTTTCAGCGGGCTTGGCGGCGGCGGGCTTGTCAGCCGGCTTGGCAGCAGGGGCGGGTTTTTCAGCGGCTCTGGCGGGGGACTTGTCCGGCGCGGCCTTGCTGTCCGCGGGCTTGCCGCCCTTCTTTGCTTTCGCGTCCTTGGCGGTCGTGGCCGCATCGGGCTCTTCCGCTGGACGCGGCGGCACGTTGTTCACATAGTGCAGCACCAGCAACTGACGCGCGCCGCGCACGGGCGCAACCGGCAGGCAGATCACGCGCGCGAATGCCGTATCGGCCTGTTTGTCGACCCGCACGACCCTGGCGACCGGCAGCCCCGGCGGATAAACGCCGTCGAGCCCGCTGGTGACGAGTTCGTCGCCGGTTTGCACGTCGGCGCTGATCGGCACGAAGCGCAGGTCGAGCGTATCGCCCTTCGGCGTGCCGTAAATCACGCTGCGCAGGCCGGTGCGCACGATCTGCACGGGCACCGCCTGGTCCTTGTCGGTGAGCAGCGTCACTTCGGCTTGCAGCGGGAACACGCGCGTGACCTGGCCGATCACGCCGTCTTCATTGACCACCGGCGACCCGTTCTGCACGCCTTGCTGGGCGCCGCGGCCAATCACGACCTTCTGCGTGAACGGATCGCGCGTGTCGTACTGGATTTCAGCCGGCAGCGATTCCGTGGTCGAGCGCTGCGAGAGTTGCAGCAGCGCGCGCAAATGGGTGTTTTCCGCAGCCAGTTCGGTGGCCGTATTGGCCTGCTGCGAGAGCTGAAGATCCTTGGCGCGCAGCTTGTCGTTTTCGCTGCGCAAGGTGGCGCTGGTCACGGCCAGGTCGGCGGCGCCCATGAAGATGTCGCGCGGCACGAGGGCTGCGCGTTGCAACGGATAAAGACCCGCGCCGAGCACGCCGCGAACGATTTCGAGCGTATTGAAGCGTGCATCGGAGATCAGCAGGGCGAGCGCCAGTACGACGAAAAACAACAGTCGTGCGAGGGCGGACGGGCCTTGCTTGAACAGGGGCGGCGGACTGTATTCCATGGTCGGCGCCGGGGGCGTGAGCGGTTGGGTGAGACGGCGGCGCGCGATGGACGCGCGTTCAGCGCGCGGAGGCTGGTCGGTCCAGCCAACGGCAAACCGGCCCGCAAGGGGCCGTTTGCCTGATCCGCGCTACTGACATGGAGACGGGCTCGCTCACTCGTACGAGAAGATGCTGCCCAGCTTGTCCATGCGTTCGAGCGCCATGCCCGAGCCGCGCACAACGCAGGTCAGCGGGTCTTCGGCGACGA
>NZ_JAXDPY010000169.1:0-3652 GCF_034668105.1 Paraburkholderia sp.
ACAACCTCTCACGCTAAACCTACCGGGCCGCCAGAAGAAGTTTCACCAACCAGATGCTCCTGTTCGAGCAGCCAGTCATTCGACTCCGCCAGGCATACCACTCGAGCGCGGCGCGCACATGATAACCGCGGTGCCTCTATACCGAGGCACCGCAGCCCTTGCTGGAAAGATACCTCAAGTGGGTAGGGCCCCTACTGCTCTCATTTAAGTGAATCCCCTTGAGGCGCTGCCTCGTCCGGCGGTACGTCGCCAGGAGAAGGTTCGGCAGGCGTTTCTTCGTCTGGAATGTCCTCGTCCGGCTCAGTGCCGGGAACGTCGCTCTGCTCACCCGTCGTGTGGTGAGTAGCTTCGTCGTCCGACCCGATTCGAGTCACGCCTCCGGTCGACGGCGGGTCACTTGCCGGAAACGTGTCTTCGATGGCGTCGTCGACGGTTTTTTCGGACTTGTCGTCCGGAACGCGCTGCTCTGTCAGCTGGTTTGCCATGGTGGACTCCTGAAGGTATGTGGCCAACATAGACGCAAGCCGCGTTCCGCGTTCACCGTCATTCGGGTGCGCCTGTGCTTGGGGTAGTCGACAAGCGGAGATCTGTCTGAGCGGAACAGGCGCGGCCCGCACGCCATCGCTGCTGCTGTCCATCGATAGCAAATGACGGAAGAGGAACTTCGTTCGCTAGCCTACCGATTGTGGGAGGAGGCTGGATGCCCCGACGGTCGCGGCCGGACGGGCGTTCGCGAAAAGTGGCGAGCCGACGCCACAGCCAAACCAGGAGTTGCTGGCGACGGGGCTGGCGAACCTCGGTGGTGCATTTTTCGGGGCCATGGCGGCTGGCGGAGGAACTACGCAAACCGCCGTGAACCGCCTGTCGGGCGCACGGTCCCAACTGTCCGGACTCATCACCTCGTTAGCCGCGCTCGGCACGATGTTGTTGCTGGCGCCTCTCATCGGGTTGATGCCGGAAGCCACACTGGCCGCCGTGGTGATCGTGTACTCGGTCGGGCTGATCAAGCCAGTGGAGTTTCGGGAAATCCTGAAAGTGCGGCGCATGGAGTTCGTCTGGGCGCTGGTCGCGCTGGTCGGCGTGGTGCTGGTCGGTACGCTCGAAGGGATTGTCGTCGCCATCATTGTGTCGATGGTGGCACTCGCTCACCAGGTGTCAGATCCGCCGGTTTATATCCTGGGCAGGAAGCCCGGCACGAATGTGTTCCGCCCCCAGTCGAGCGAGCACCCCGAGGATGAAACCTTCCCCGGCATGCTGATGCTGAGGCCGGAGGGGCGGATATTCTTTGCCAATGCGCAGCGCATCGGCCAGAAGTTGAGACTGCCGGTTACCGCGGCGAAGCCGAAGGTTGTGGCACTCGATCTCGCGGGAGTATTTGATTTCGAGTTCACCGCATTGAAGATGCTGACAGAAGCGGAGAAGAAGTTGCGTGAGGATGAGGGGATCACGGTCTGGCTCGTCGGCTTGAATCCCGGCGTACTTGCGATGGTCCGGCGCTCTCCCTTGGGAGAGACGCTTGGGCAGGACAGGATGTTCTTCAACATGGACCATGCGGTTGCCAGGTATTACGCCAGCGAGGCGAGTGGCTAACGCTACAAATGCATATCCAATGGAGCGAGATAAGGAGGCAGACCTGAACGTCGAGATACGGCGCGCATTTGTAAATGACAGGAGCGAAAAATGGTGCATTTGATGTTGGGGAACGTTGAACCTGGTACCTCCGACGACGAGATCCAGGAATTTTTGGTGAGGTACGGATTCCCTCCGTACGATGAGATCGAGCACGTCCCCGGAGATGGATCGCGGCCCGCGGTAGCGCTGACCTTCCATTCGCTCAATCCGGAAACTTTGGGCAAATTGCAGCCCCGCGTCCATAACCTCTTCTGGAAGAACCGGAGGGTCACTGCGGTGGTCTTGAGGGACCACTTTAAGTGAGTCGGACCCGTGATGACCGTGTGCAACAATCGACACCCCAACGAGCATGCTGGTGGGAGTAAGGTCCGTTGCCAGATGCAGCCCCACGATCTCTGCGGGATTAATCGTGGCTCAACCGGAGCGAGCAATGAAAGAACAATTCACTCTCCGTGCAATGGTGCGAAACAGAAGCAGCCCCGCGAAGGAAACGCTTTTGATTTGCGCCTCCTAATCTGCGGCCGACTCATTGTTTTGTCATCCGCGGGCGCAAGAATTCTCTTTGCTCGCCGGCCCTCTTGTCACTAGCGGAGCGAACTCTTATTCATGGGACGCCAGTCGCGACCACTCAGAACGATGACCTGCCGCAAGACCGAACCGGCGACGGTCGCATCTTGGGGCGTCGTCTCGGTATCGGCCAGTTATCAGCTCGGCAAGCGCTGGTTGACACGCGTGACGTGGAATCGCATCGTCACGCGCTACGATCGTGATACCGATGTAATTGAAGCCGGAGTCGGCTTGCGTTCTGGCCACCCTGGAGCGTTGTACCGGTTGAATCCGCCGCAACAGCATACTAATATTGATTTGCGGGACCGTCGTAAATACTGGAGGTCCGGATGAAGAAATCGGAAAGGCGGGTTGCGATTGCATTAGTGGGTGTCGCTATCTGGCTCGGTGGTCTCTATTTCGCCATTACCGGACTGATCTATGACCGCACCATTGAATTCCGCTACGGGACGCTCGCCATTTTTGTCGGCGTCTCGATCGCGGTCATTGCATTGAACCTGATTTCGATTCCAGGCTTGCCGAATAAGAAGAAGAAGCAGATCTCCCGATAGTAACGTGCTCAGTGCTCACCAGACGCCGGCGCAGGCGGCGTAGGCGGCGCTTCGTTTTCCTTTTTCATCTGATCACGCGTATCGCTCTTTGCTTCGCGCGCCTTTTTCTGCGCTGCCCGCTGCGTGTCCTGCATCTGCTTCGTCGCCGCGGCACCCGTTTGGGCTCGCACGCTAGTGGGTGAAATGGAATACATGACGATACATGCCGCGATGGCCGGCGCTGCTACGTAGAACCCGTTCATATCGCTCTCCAGAAGAAAATTCTGCATATCGCTTTGTGGCCCTGCAAACTGCTCGACACACCACCGGATCACCCCCGCAATCTACGCATAGTAACGCTATGATGCCTTGTTGAATGGTCATGGGCTTTGTGAAGAACACCGGTTGTACGGGTCTGCTGACTGACGCGACGCGGCCCGATCAATCACCAAAGCGCCTGCGCGGCGCACCACCCGACACAGTCCACGCCCCTCCGGATGATGCTGCAAAGACAGGAGACGCTGGTATGGGTAAACATCCCACCGCGGGCGCTTCGCGGCAGACCGCCACGAACTTTGACCCGCGAAGGACGCACGCGACTGGTCCGCGTTCCGGCTGACGATGAAGTTGAAGGTGAGATGCACATAGAGCGGGATCTTGCCTATTTCGACACGGAGTTCGAGGCGATCGAGGTTGCCCAACAATGGGCCTTTGCATGGATCTGTGAGCGCGAGGGAAGCGTCGATAGTACCCAGGACGAGACGCCGACATCCCGGAGCGGCATTCCGGCCGAACCGGCCTTTTGCCAATGCGAACCTGACGGGGAATGTAGCAGGCGTGCCTGGTCAGGCCTGGCGTTCGGGGCTAGGCGATGTACGGCTCCGGATTGCCGCGAATCTGCTGGGCGGTCCCGCGCTCACACC
>NZ_JAXDPY010000170.1:0-3228 GCF_034668105.1 Paraburkholderia sp.
GGTGCGCGGCTTGCCGCGCCATTTTTGTGGGCAGGTTGCCGCCATTGCTGATGCAAGTCAGGGTTTTACGCTGGCGTTGGCAACCCAAATAATCAAGTCTTGCGCTGGGCCAGGCCTCATTTCGCCAGGCACGCGTAAACGCATTGAGGAGATACGTCGTTGGCCGATAGGACACGCAGGATCTCGAAGTCATCGCAGCAATGGAGCGGCCCGATGCGCACCATTCTCAGGAATTTCGCCATGGCGCTCGTCGCCACCGCCATGCTTGGTGGTTACATGGCCTACGGTCAGGATATTCGGCCGCGACGCGCGGTCGATACCGCCGCGGTGGCACCGACCTCGCCAGCCAGCCTGCCGCTCGGGATCGGCGATAAACTCAAGATCTCGTTTTACGAAACGATCGATGTTCAGGCCGCGAAGCAGGGCAGCCGGGACGGTGCCGAGCCACAAGGGCCGCTGCGAACCTTCTATCAACGGATGGATCTCAGTGGGGACTACGCAATCGAGCAGGACGGCGCGATTTCGATCCCGCTTCTCGGGCGGTTCCTGGCCGACGGACGGGCTCTTGACGACGTGCGGGGCGACCTGGCGGTCTCGTTCACGTCCGTGATGGGGCGCAGCGCAAATATCGATGTGAAGATCCTTGACCGTTCTCCGATTTATGTGGTGGGAGCGGTGAAAACCCCCGGCGCCTACAAGCACGTGCCCGGAATGATCGTGCTGCATGCGGTGGCGCTCGCCGGCGGTCTCGATCGCGGTGACGGAAATCTATCGGGCATGATCGAGGGCGTTCGGGAGTCCGAGCGGTTACGAAGCCTGACCCTCCAGGTCAAACAGCTGCTCGCCCGCCGTTCGCGGCTGGAAGCGGAGCGCGATGGAGAATCCATATTGCCGGTACCTGTTCAACTTGCCAACCTGGCAGGCGAGAGAACCGCACGCACCTTCCTTGCCGCGGAGAGCACGATCCTGCGTGCCGAACAGGCGAGGCGTCTGCAACAAGCCAAGGAGATCGCGTTGAAGGTCGCGTCCGGGCGGAACGAGGTGGAAGCCCTGAAGCGCAAGCTTGACCAGATCGAAATTCAAAAGAACATGAGGACCGAGCGTCTCGACGATCTGCAAAAACTCAAGGACCGCGGCTGGGTGACGAGCAATAATGTCGTCATCCTGCGCACCGAGTTGTCTGACATCGAGTCGCGTCGTCAGGACTATGTCGTCGCAATCGTGCAGGCGGAAGCGCGTCTGGCGGAAGCGGAACAGGCCAACGCACGGCTATCGTCGGAAACCACGGAGAATCTGGCCAACGCCATGGCCACGGTCGACAAGGAGGTTGCCGTCGCGCAGGAAGCGATGGTATCCGCGAGGACGCTGGCGACGGTACTCAGCAGATCCAGTGGCTCTGCCTCGCAAACGGTCGCCTACGAGATTGTACGTCAGTCGAAAGACGGCGCCAGAACACTGCAGGCGACGGAGACCTCTCCGTTGATGCCGGGGGACGTCCTGAAGATCAATCCCAGCGGTGCCGCGGCCGCAATTCGTCCCAGTTCAATGGCTCCCCTGCCGCAGCCGGACCCATCGATACCGTATGTTCGCGCAGCAAACGAAAACTGACGTCTCCCGGCTGACGTTAGCGAGCGTCCGAGGACATCGAATGGTGGGAGCTAGTCGAAGTAGAACGCGTCGTCGGCGCGCATAGCGATATCGAACGGCCTTGCGAACTCCCGCGTAGAGACTCGAACGTCCCCGCAAACGCCGTCCGCGATCCTCTCATCTTCAAAAAATCACCATGCGCCAGGCGAAGCCGGGATGCAGTTGCGCCCGGTCGATCAGTCCGCCATTCGAGCCGGCCCGGCGAATGCGCTGATCAGGCCGGCGCCGGTTGTGCAGCTTCAAGGAACGCACAAACTGATGTCGTCGCCAACACGCGCGTTCTGGCCGGATTGAGCAACGGTTGCAAAGATCGAACACTGGAATTTGCGGATGAGGCTGAACTGCTTGGGCCGGGGTGTAAGCGTCGTGGTCACCGGAAGAGTTCGTCGTACGCAGGACGGACAACGAGCTCGAGACGGATCACGCCGATAGATGGAAATAAGCGCAAGCCTGGGAACCCGAACTGCCCCGCGCAGCGGCAGCCGTCGTGTCCGCGTGGGGATGTCGAGGCAAATAAAGCCGTCTCCAGGATCTATCTTTCGGACAAGGCAATAGTCCCAAAGGTATTATGCCGTGGCTCTTTTGGCGTACTCCGTCGTGGCCGTGATGACCATTAGAGAGCAGGTTGGTCCCGCTAAATCTCTATCGCAGTGTAATCCTTTTGTTTCCGAGCGCCCAACGTTCAAGAGTGGTAACTTTTGATCAATGTAACTTTCCATTCCTAAGTGTTCCAAAATCAGAGCGTTCCAAGACCGAGTGTTCCCTAACCTAAGTGTTTAAGTGTTCCAGGGCTGGCTTTTCAAAATTTCAGGGCAACGGTGAGGCCTCACCTCGTCTCGATGGTGAGCGCCCCCGGAGAGGGCTTTTCAAATGATTCCCCGGCAGATGGCGCTGGTCGATGGTGCGCGACCAGCGCTCCTACCTCAATCGGTTGCAAGTTCGGCGCGAGATAATACGGAGGGGGTTCGATTTGTTGAAGCCGCCTTCGCGCAGGGTGATTGTTTACACCTGCGTCCGCAACAGCGCGTTCCACTTCCGCCCCCCGAAAAAGTTATCGTCTTGCGAGAAGGCATGCTCGCAATTGATGCGATGCCGGCAAAAGGGAAACTGCAAGTACTGGATTTTCTGGTGGCGGGAGACGTCGTATCGGCCTCGACCATTCTCCCCACGCCAGGGATATCGTTACGAGCAATTACCAGCGCATCGCTGGTTTCGCTGGATCATCCGGCGGTGGACCGGGCAGTGCCGGCTCATGATTATTGGACGTTCCTGGTCGCGCAATGTCTGAATCAACTGGCTCGCGTGAATATTCATCAACTGATGATTGGTCGTCTTGAGACAGAGCCGCGCGTGGCCTCCTTCATTCTGGGGCTGGCGCTGAGGAATGCCCGCGACGGCGCGCGAGAAATTTCCGTTCCGCTGCCAATGTCACGCACCGACATTGCGAATTATCTCGTCATCAACTGTGACACGTTGAGCAGAACGATGATGAAGTTATGCGATAGCGGTGTGATCGAACGAGAGAGCCGGCATGCTATTCGCGTCATGGATGTCGATGCGCTGAAAAAGAAATCGCCTCTT
>NZ_JAXDPY010000171.1:0-2891 GCF_034668105.1 Paraburkholderia sp.
TTGCCTGTTTGCCGCGTGACGCGGTGTGAATTTCCCATGGAGCGATAGATGAGTGAAGCCGCGCGTTTTACCGAAGTATCCGACCTGGCGCCTGCAACCGAGAGCCTGCGTGAGATCCGCCATCACATCCATCATCATCCTGAGCTCGCCTACGAGGAAGTGCAAACCGGTGCGTTGGTGGCGGAGAAACTCGAACAGTGGGGCTGGCAGGTCACACGCGGCGTCGGTCAAACCGGTGTGGTGGGTACCTTGAAGGTGGGCGACGGCACGCGCAGCATTGGCATTCGCGCCGACATGGACGCGTTGCCGATCATCGAGCAAACCGGTCTGCCGTACGCGAGCGGCACGCACGGCAAGATGCACGCATGCGGCCACGACGGCCACACGACGATGCTGCTCGGCGCCGCGCAACACCTCGCCGCCACGCGCAATTTTTCGGGCACCGTGCATCTGTATTTCCAGCCGGCCGAGGAAAGCGGCATCGACAGCGGCGCGATGAAGATGATCAACGACGGCCTGTTCGAGCGCTTTCCGTGCGACGCGGTATTCGGTCTGCACAACCATCCGGGCGAAGAACCGGGCGTGATGTTGTTCCGTAAGGGGCCGTTCATGTCGGCGGGCGACAAGGCGATCATCACGATCGAAGGGGTCGGCGGGCATGCGGCCCGTCCGCACCTCACGGTCGATCCGGTGGTGGTGGCGGCGAGTATCGTGATGGCGTTGCAGACGATCGTCGCGCGAAACGTCGATCCTTCGCAGCCGGCGGTGGTGACGGTCGGCTCGATGCATGCGGGCACCGCGAACAATGTGATCTCCAGCAGCGCGAGGCTGGAATTGAGCGTGCGTTCGTTCAGCCCCGAAGTGCGCGCGTTGCTGAAAAAACGCATTACCGAACTCGCCGAAAGCCAGGCCGCGAGCTATGGCGGCAAGGCGGTGGTGGAGTACATCGAAGGCTATCCGGTAGTGGTCAATTCGGATGCCGAAACGGATTTCGCGGTACAAGTGGCGCGCGAACTGGTCGGCGACGACAAGGTGGTCGCGCAGACCGATATCCTGATGGGCAGTGAAGATTTCGCCTTCATGCTGCAGAAACGGCCCGGTACGTTCCTGCGCATCGGCAACGGTGCGGGCGAGGACGGCTGCATGGTGCACAACCCGCATTACGACTTCAACGACCGCAATCTGCCGGTCGGGGCGGCTTTCTGGACGCGGCTGGTGGAGCGGTATCTGGGGCAGTGAAGGGGCTGCTGATTGGCGCTGGCGGGTGCGCGTGCGACTCGCGATGAACTGCATTGTCGTGCTTTGCAGCTTTTGCTCCGGCACATTGTTGGCATTAGACGTCGACGGACTCGCGTTGTGTTGAATCTGCCATTTGCAATACTTGCTGATAGCGTCAGCTTTTTTCACTCTCTAACAATCGCCTTGACATAGTTTTACTTATTGTCGAATGCTTACCCGTACGATGCTTCTACAAAAATTCGGAGAAGCATCATGATAGTCGTAAGGGATGGGCGCGCATGTTCAGAGTGAACGTGAGCTCTTTAATGCGAAGGCGTCATTTCGATCTGATACGGCATTACTTCACAGGTGCTCAGGCCGAAGTATCTGCGGAACAGATGACGCGATTGAACGACGCTATGAAATGCGCAAGAGCCGATTTTCTCAAGTGGGAGCGTCCCGACTCCTGGGTAACGCGATCCTGCGACATGTACACACTCCGTCATCTCCTGTCAGACGAATCCTATGCGCTCTGGACTATGAGCGATCATGAGGTCGCGCGCGCAGTGTATCGTGAAGTTGAAAACGGTATGCTGATAGTCGTGCCGCCCGCAGATGACTTGCGCCGATACGTCGAGGCCGAACGCGAGCGTGGCGGCCTTCCTTCAACAGTGTCACCTCCGCCCGCGCCAGGGGTCTTCAGCACGATCACCCCTTCGGAATTATATGGGCGACGCGTGCCGCGGATGTCGCCTGATACGCGATCCTATTCGAGCGGTCAGAGGCGGTTCGACGCGTTCAATGCGCCCGGATCGCCAATGCCCGGGCTTCTTGGCGATGCGTCGCCGTTCGAGTACATCGAAGATGTGGTGAGCGCTGCCACTGAGGAACTGGCGGTTAGGACAAGGAATCCAGACTACGCTGCGAAAATGCTTGGCTACGACCGAAAGACATTCGGCTATATGCTCCACATCTATAAGCCAAGGAATGGTCTCGGGCCTGCAGACAACGTTATCTGGCATGACGACGGCAGCGTGGAGTTCAACGGAAAAATATTGAATGACAACTTTCATGACTACGCGCCCTGATCCCGAAACCAATGAAAGACCCCATGCGCTCGCGCATGCAACCTTCATCATTTCCGGTGAATCCGTCGATCCCGCCTTCTGGACCTCGTATTTCGGCGTGCGACCCAGTTCGATCATCGTTAAGGGCGAGCCCTATCTCTATCCATCCGGAAAGTCGAGCAAACATCCGGGCAAGATCGGCTTCTGGTCTTTCGAAAGTGCCGGGGAGGTACATAGCGACCAACTCGAGCCGCATCTTCGCTGGTTGGTCGAGGCGCTTAAGCTGCCGCGTGCCGAGCTTCGTGAACTTATCACGGAGAGCCGTGCCAAGATGTTCTTTTGGTGCTATTGGGCCAACTACGCGGGAGACCGAATCTCCGACGTGCCCGACGACATACAGGCAATGATGGCGTCGCTTGGCGGCACCATCGAGATTGACGAATATCGGTGAAGCTTCACCCCCTCCGCGCCACCATCTGCGAGACCGTCTGCGCAGCCTGCTGCAATGGCTCCAGAAACGCCTTCACCATCTGCTTCGCCGAATTGCGCTGCGCGTTGCCGCTAATATTCATCGCCGCGATCACGCGCCCCTGGCGGTTGCGAATT
>NZ_JAXDPY010000172.1:0-40272 GCF_034668105.1 Paraburkholderia sp.
CCTTAAAACCGTGTTTCGCGCGCCACCCGCAAGAAGGTATCGAGCAACGGCGTGCAGTCGAGCAACTCCGGACCGCCAGCGCGATGAAACTCCGGATGCCACTGCACCCCCATCACGAACGGCGCGCGCCGATAGCGCACCGCTTCAATAATGCCGTCCGATGCCGACACCGCTTCAATATTCAGATCGCGGCCGAGCGTCTTGACTGCCTGATGGTGAATCGAGTTGACGATTGCATCGCGGCGGCCCGGAAACATATTGGCCAGCGTCGAACCGTCCGGAAAATGAATGCCATGCCGATGCTGATCGTAGTTCTCGTTGACGTGCGCACCGGCCGTCGGCACATCGGTGGCGATGTCCTGGTACAAGGTGCCGCCGAACGCCACGTTGATCAACTGGCAACCGCGGCACACGCCGAGCACCGGCTTGCCCGACTCGATGAACTCATGCAGCAGTTCGAGTTCGTACATGTCGCGCACACGGTCGCCCGGCCACTCGGGGCTCGTCGCCTGTTCCGCGTACGACTGCGGCGAAACGTCGGCGCCCCCTTGCAGCAGCAGACCGTCGAGATGCTTCGCATAGTCGCGCAGACGGATGTTGCTCGGGTGCAGCATGCCTTGATGACCGACCGTCGGAATCATGAACACCAGCACGTCGCGCGACATCACCCAGTGCGCGATCGACTCCTCGAGATATTGCAGCGTTTTGCCGCGCAGCCCCTTCGCGCCCGGCTCCGGGTGGAAGATGCGTGCCGATACGCCGATGCGCAAGGTGCGCTGCGTTATCCGTTGACCGGCGCGATCGAATAGCTGACGCGCACGCGCCGCGATAATGCGGCCGAACACGGTCCACGCCGAATCGTTTTGTTTCAGGTAGCGCGGTGGTGATGGCGGCAACGCGTTCGGCGGCGGCGGATTCGTCGCGGTGAAATCAGGCGCGGCGCCGAAGCCTGGCGGCGGCGAGCCGGCCGGGCGGGTGGCCGCGGCGGCTTCTTCCGCTTTTTCGGTGACAGTGGCCGCGTCAACCGGCGCGCTCAATTCGCCGGCGAGCGGTTCGCTGCTTTCGAGCGTAGTCGGGCGCGAGGCGTGAACCCTGGCCGCATAACCTGCTTTAGCTGCGTTTCGCTCGTGGACTGCGGCCTCCTGCTTCGCGGTCGAGACAGCCGCCGCGCTGCGCGCTTCGGCCGCATCGCGTTGCCGCGCCGTTTGCGCGTCGGTAGGCGTCACGGTAGACGCGCTCTGCGGGTCGTCGGTCGAGGATCGTACGGCCGCCTCTTCGGCAGCGGGCGATGCACTTGACGCAGCAGGCACGTTAGCCGACAACTGTTCCGGCAAAGCGGTCGAGCGTGGCGTGCTGGACACCGTCGGCGGAGTGGTCGTGCCTGGCGTCGCCGCAGGCGACGATGGGCCGCCGGGCTTGCCGGCGTCTTCAGGTTTGTTTTCGCTCATGACAATCAGACAGGCGCCTTCACGCGAACGAATGAATATGCCCTGATTATCCGCTAGCGGGCCAAGCCCCGCAAACCCGCACACAATTGCTCACATTGTTGCGGATCAACGCACAGCGCCGTCTAACTTAGGGATCCGGCTGTTCTTCGAAAGTTTCGCGCAGCGCGATCTGCATCGCCGCGTGGATTTTCACGCACCAGCGCCAGACCAACGCCAGCAACACCGCGGCGCATATCAGCACCACGGTCAGAAGCCCCGTCGGCGGCAAGATGCTGCCCGAGAGCGCGGCGACCAGCAAAAACACGCCAACCATCGAAACCACCGGCACCAGGTCGGAAATCGCGTAACGGATGGCGCGGGTGAAGCGCCCCGCTGTCACCGACTGCACGCTCACCTCGGCAAGCAACAGCGCGAGCGACTTGGTCTTGCGATAGACCGCCACGAGAAACGGCATCGACAGCACCAGCGCGATACTCCACAGCACCACGCGCTGCATTGGCTCGGAACTTATCCAGTGCGCGAGCCAGGTGGCGGTGTACGGCGCGCTATACGACACGATCAGAAAGATCGCCGCGACCAGCGCGAGATTGACGGCGATCTGCAAAATGATCCGCCGCGTCATGCTGAACAGCGTCGGTTCGCCGGTTTCGGTGCTCAGGCTGCGCAGCCACTGCCCGTACATGCCGAAGCCATTAGCGAGCGTGCGTGGCATCGCCTGGCCGAGACGCTGCGTCAGCGGGTCGGCGGCACGGATCAGGTACGGCGTGAAGAGCGTGGTCAGGGCCGAAACGGCCACCGCGATCGGATACAGAAACGCGCTCGTCACCTTCAAGGTCAAGCCGAGCGACGCGATGATGAACGAGAACTCGCCGATCTGCGAGACGGTCATGCCGACCCGCATCGCCGTGCGGCCATCCTTGCCGGCCAGAAAAGTGCCGAGTCCGCACGACACGATCTTGCCGACGATCACCGCCACCGTGATCACCGCGATCGGCCATGCGTACTCGACCAGCACGGCCGGGTTCAGCATCAAGCCGATCGTCACGAAGAAGATCGCGGAGAAGGCGTCGCGCAGCGGCGCGATCAGATGCTCGATCCGATGCAGATGGCGCGACTCGGCCATGATCGCGCCGATCAGGAACGCGCCGAGCGCAATGCTGTAATCGAGCTTGACCACCAGCAAACAGAAACCGAAGCAGAAGCCGAGCACCGACACCAGCAGCATTTCGTCGCTCCTCGCGCGCGCCACGTAGTTCAACGCACGCGGCACGACCAGAATGCCGACCACCAGCGACACCGTCATGAAGAGCAGCAGCTTGCCGAGCGTCACGACGGCGACACCCGCGCTCAACTGGCCGGTCTGCGCAATGCCGGAGAGCAGCACCAGCATCGCGATGGCGAGAATGTCCTCGACGATCAGAATCCCGAACACCAGTTGCGCGAAGCTCTCGCGCTTCAGGCCCAGCTCGGAGAGCGCCTTGACGATGATGGTGGTCGACGAGATCGCGAGAATCGCGCCGAGGAACAGCGAGTCCATCGAACTCCAGCCGAACGCGCTGCCGATCTCGTAACCGATCCACAGCATCAGCACGATTTCGGACAGCGCCGCGACGATTGCCGTCGCACCCACTTTGAACAGCTTGCGCAGACTGAATTCGAGCCCGAGCGAAAACATCAGGAATACCACGCCGAGTTCGCCGAGCGTCTGGATGGTCTGCTCGTCGTGGATCAGCTGGAACGGCGGCGTGTACGGCCCGATGATCACGCCCGCGGCGATGTAGCCCAGCACCACCGGCTGTTTCAGGCGATGGAACAGCACGGTGACGACGCCGGCGAGCGCCATCACGACCGCCAGATCCTGAATGAAGCCGATGCCATGATGCATGGATGCGTACCTTACAAAAAGTAATGTCTCAAAAACGCAGTGTAACGTACAGGCGTGTTGCGCCGAATCCCGCAAACGTCGAAAGGGCTTGGGATTGGCCGGTTCGCGAGCCGCCCGCCGCGACGCGCCCGCTGAAACTTCCGCCGAAACTTTTTTGACACGCTGGACGCCAGTGAAATATCACAATAATATTTGACGAATATTTTCCTGGGAGTCGAGTCATGCAGCAGGTGTCCTTCAATGTGGTAGATCGTTCCGGCGCCAGCTGCGCCGAGATCGTCGAAGTAAATCGTCTGACGATAGCCGGCTGGGCCGGGCGCGATCAGGCGGCAATCGAGCATCACATCGCCGAACTGGCCGAACTCGGCGTGAAGCGGCCTTCGACCACGCCCTGCTTCTATCGCCTCGGTGCAGAGCTGCTGACGCAGGCCGAATTGATCGACGTGGTCGGCGTGAAGTCCAGCGGCGAAGCCGAGTGCGTGCTGGTGCGCTCCAGGACGGGACTGCTCGTTACCGTCGGCTCAGACCATACCGACCGTGAAGTCGAGGCCTATGGCGTCACCGTGTCCAAGCAGATTTGCCCGAAACCGGTGGCCCGCGACGCCTGGCGTTTCGACGATGTCGCCGGTCACTGGGATCAACTCGAACTGCGCGCTTTCGCCGTGACAAGCAACGGCGAGCGGCGCGTTTATCAGCAAGGCAGCGTCGCCTCGCTGCTGCCGGCCGCCAATCTGCTGGAACGCGCGCCCGTCGCCGAGGGTGCCGCGATGTTCTGCGGCACGCTGGCCGTACAGGGCGGGATCGTCGGCATGGCTGACGGCGACGCGCTCGAACTCGAACTGCACGACCCTATCCTGAACCGCACGCTGCGCCACGCCTACCGCGTGCACGCGCTACCTGTCGTCGAATGAGGCACGCATGAATCCCCCATCGCTCTCCGCCAACGCCGACGCGTCTTCGGACGCGTGGCTCGAAGCCACCGCGCTGCGCAAGATAACCTGGCGCATCATGCCGTTCCTGTTTCTCGTCTACGTGCTGTCGTACCTGGACCGCGTCAACATCGGTTACGCGAAGCTGCAGTTCACCGGCGACCTCGGCCTGTCGAACGCGGCGTACGGACTCGGTGCGGGGATTTTCTTCTTCGGCTATTTCGTCTTCGAAGTGCCGAGCAATCTGCTGCTGAAAAAGTTCGGCGCACGCGCCACCATCGCCCGCATCACCATGCTGTGGGGGCTGCTGTCGTGCCTGATGATGTTCGTGCGCTCGGAAACGATGTTCTACGTGCTGCGCTTTTTCCTCGGCGTCGCCGAGGCCGGGCTGGTACCGGGCGTGGTGCTGTATCTGACCTTCTGGTTTCCGTCCGACCGGCGCGCGCGGATGGTCGCCGTGTTCATGGCGGCGATTCCGGTGGCGGGCATCATCGGCGCGCCGTTGTCGGGCTTTCTGATGTCGGCGCTGCATGAAACACACGGCCTGCGCGGCTGGCAGTGGATGTTCCTGATCGAAGGCATTCCGTCGATCCTCGCCGGCTTCTGGGCGCTCGCCGTATTGCGCAACACGCCCGCCGAAGCCGCCTGGCTCACCGACGACGAAAAGCGCGTGATCCTCGGCCGCCTCTCGCGCGAAAACTCCGCGGCAACGGCAGCCGGCGCTGAACACAGCCTCGCGGTGGCGTTGCGCTCGGGCCGCTTCTGGCTGCTGACGCTGATTTATTTCTGCCTCGTCACCGGCAACGCGGGCTTCTCGTTCTGGCTGCCGCAGATCGTCAAGGACCTCGGCGTCACGGATCTCGTCACCAACGGCTTCGTTACCGCGATTCCTTATCTGGCGGCGGGCATCGGCATGATCCTGATCGGCCGCTCGTCGGATATCACCGGCGAGAGGCGCTGGCACTATGCCGTGTGCTGCTTCATCGGCGCGGCGGGTTTGCTTGGCAGTGCCTCGGTGACCAATTCGATTCCGCTCGCCGTGACCGGTTTGTCGATCGCTTACATCGGCATTCTGGCGGGCTTCGGCATCTTCTGGTCGATGTCCACCACGTTCCTGCAGGGCACCGCGGCCGTTGCCGGCATCGCCGTGATCAACTCGATTGCGAACCTGGCCGGCTATGTGAGCCCGTATGTGCTCGGCATCGTCAAGGACGCGACGCATAGCGTGACTTTCGGGCTGGTGCTGATAGCGGGGGCGTTGATCGTCGGCGGACTGGTTACGTTGATGATGCCGCGTGTGAAGGTGCAGCACGCCGCAGCGGTGACGCCGAAGAGCGCCTGACGCGCTGGGCCTGCCGCGATGTTCGCGACCTGAAGCCCGTGACCTGAAGCCCGCGCGCGTCACGCGCGGATGGCGCCGGTGAGCCGTCCCCGTCCGCCGTCGTCCGCGCAATACCTTGCTCTACAATGCGGACGACACCGCCCGCTTTCTTTTCACATGACGCTTTTGCAGACTGCTCGCCGTTCCAGTGCCCCACGTGAGACCGCCACGGCGAGTCTCGCCGAACAAGCCTATGCGTTCGTCAAGCGCGAGATCATCACGATGCGCTTGCGTCCCAGCGAAGTGCTCAACGAAGCGGAATTGATGGTGCTGACCGGCATCGGCAGAACGCCGGTGCATCAGGCGCTGCACCGGCTGGTGCACGAAGGCATGCTGACCATCATGCCGAGAAAAGGCATCATGGTTCGCCCGGTTTCGCTCGACGACGTGCTGGCGATCATCGACGTGCGGCTCGTCAACGAAAGCTACTGCGTCGAGCTGGCCGCGCGCCACGCGCAGCAGCACGATTTCGACGCGATGCAGGCCCTGCTGGACCGCTCGTCGGTATGCGCGGCCGCGCACGATATCGAAGGCATGATGGATATCGACCGCGAGTTTCATCTGGCGATTTCGGCGGCGTCGCGCAACCCGGTGCTGGCCGACATTCTGCGCGGGCTGCATGAGCGCTCGCTGCGCTTCTGGTTCATTTCGCTGTCCGAGCCGCATCATCTCGAAGACGTGCACGAAGAACATCTGGAGCTGTTTCGCCTGCTGCGCGAACGCGATGCCGAAGGCGCCCGGCAATCGGTGCAAAAGCATATCGAAGCGTTCCGCGCGACCTTATTCAACCGCATTTGACCGCACCTGAACGCATCTGACCGACCCTGACCGCGGACCCGCCGGCCCAGCCAGCGGGCACCCGCCGCACAGTGATCTCAAGCTAACCGCGCATCTAACCGGATTCTCCCGACACCATGGCCACTGAATTCACGCCCTTCCCGCCGCTAGCCCAGCTTGCCGCCGACCTCGCCGCCGGCCGCACCACGAGCCGCGCGCTCGTCGAAACCGCGCTCGACCGGATTGCCGATCCGGCCGGCCAGGGGGCGGTCGCCTTCATGCACGTCGACGCCGACAGCGCGCGCGCCGCCGCCGATGCGCACGACCGCCTGCGCGCCGCCGGCACCGTGCTCTCGCCGCTCGCCGGGATTCCGGTGTCGGTCAAGGATCTGTTCGATATCGAAGGCCAGCCGACGCGCGCCGGTTCCGTGGTGCTGGCCGACGCGCCGCCCGCCAAGGCTGACGCGGTCGCGGTCGCGCGCCTGAAACGGGCGGGCGCGGTGATCGTTGGGCGCACCAATATGAGCGAGTTCGCGTTTTCCGGACTGGGCCTGAACCCGCACTACGGACATCCGCTGTCGCCGTATCGGCGTGGCATGAAAGGCGACGAGCGGATTTCGGGCGGATCGTCGTCGGGTGCGGCGGCGTCGGTCGCGGACGGCATGGCGGCTATCGCGCTCGGCACCGACACCGGCGGTTCGATCCGCATTCCGGCGGCGCTGTGCGGCCTGACCGGCTTCAAGCCGACCGCCGATCGCATTCCGAAGCAAGGCGGTGTACCGCTTTCTTCGACGCTCGACTCGTTCGGGCCGATCGGCGTCTCGGTTGCGTGCTGTGCGCTGGTGGACCGGATGCTGGCCGGGCTCGAGCCGCGCATTCCGGCGGCCCGGCCGCTCGAAGGCGTGCGGCTTGGCGTCTTGACCAATTTCGTGACCGACGGTGTCGAACCGGCGGTCGCCGCCGCGATCGACACCGCGCTCAAGCACCTCGAAGCAGCCGGCGCAATCGTCAGCGAAGTGCGTTTCGCGCCGCTCGACCGTTTGCCCGAGATCAACCGCTTCGGCTTTTCGCCGATCGAAGCGTATGCATGGCACCGTCCGCTGCTGGAGAAGCACCGCGAGCAGTACGATCCGCGCGTGCTGGTGCGCATCCTGAAAGGCCAACCCGCCAGCGCCGCCGACTATCTGGACCTGGTCGCCGAACGCCAGGCCATGCTCGATGAAGCCGCACGCACGCTGTGGCAACGGTTCGACGCGGTGGTCGCGCCGACTGTGCCGGTCGTGCCGCCGCGCGTGGCCGATCTGACCGATGACGACGACGCGTTTGGCCGCACCAACGCGCTGATCCTGCGCAATCCCAGCGTGTTCAACTTCCTCGACACCTGCGCGCTGTCGCTGCCTTGTCATTTGCGCGGCGACGCGCCGGTCGGCCTGATGCTGGCGGGCGCGCCGCACGCCGACGACGCGTTGCTGGCAATCGGCCGCGCCGCCGAAGCGGTGCTCAACGCGATTCGCTGACCGCGAATCAGGGCGGCTGCGTGGAAAATAGGCGGCAACCAGATAGCACCCAGCGGCAACTGGTCGCCCGCTGACCGGATTACGACTTAAAAGCGCGATAAGCGCCGGGGCGGAGGTTCGCGCTAGAATCGCGAGCACCCGCCCTTTCTGTTTCCAGACCGCCACACGATCCATGAATAACGACAATGCGATGCTGCGCCGCGAGCGCTCCCTGCTGGTTCTGCTTGGCCTGATCTGCGTCGGCCTCGTCGCCGGCGCACTGTATCTGCAATACGGGTTGCACGAAGACCCGTGCCCGTTGTGCATCATTCAGCGCTATTTCTTCCTGCTGATCGCGATTTTTGCGTTCCTCGGCGCGCGCTTCAACAGTTGGCGCGGCGTGCGGCTGCTGGAAGTGCTGGCGGCCCTGTCGGCCCTCGCCGGCATCGCGACCGCCGCGCGGCACGTGTATGTTCAGGCAAATCCCGGCTTCAGCTGCGGTTTCGACGCGCTGCAGCCCGTGGTGGACAGTTTGCCGCCGGCGCACTGGCTGCCGGGCGTTTTCAAGGTCGCCGGCCTCTGCGAAACGGCCTATCCGCCGATTCTCGGGCTTTCGCTGCCCACCTGGTCGCTGGTCGCTTTCGTCGTGGCGTTCGTGCCGCTGGCGTTGAGCCTGATCAAAAATCGACGCCGGTTCGCCTGATCGCGCTATTCCGCTTGAAATAACCCGCTTTGCGCCGGCTTTTGCACCGTCTTTTATGGCGGCTCGAAGGCCGGCGTTTTCATCTCGGCGCCAGCCCGCAGAGGCTCTGCCATCCGACTTCGAACGCCCGCTAACAGCCGCTGCGCAACGTTTTTGCGATAAAGAGGCCCTTCTGCCGCGACCAGAATGCCAGATCGCAGCCATGCACTTCCCGTAGCACTCAGCAGCCACTCAGGCGCGCCACAAACCCGCCCGCAACCCGCGTCTGCCCCGCCCCACCTGGTTTTGCGCCATCCGTACATCCCCACGCAACTTCCCGCCTTATCGCGAATCGTACTTATCACATCACCGCGTCCGAATAAGCTTCATGCGAGTTGGGAAATCTTTTCGAGACAAGGTAATGCTATCTTCGGAACTGGATGGCGATCTACGTGCGCGAGGCCGGCTTTGGCGCGACCCCATGCGTAACGCGCGCCCGGTCCGCACTGTCTTTCGGATTCGCCATGACAACGCAAACCATCCGCTTTTATCACCAGGGGTCCGTCCGTGAGGCCGCGGGCGTCCCGGCGACGCGCACCGTGCTTCAGCACCTGCGCGAGGATTTGCATTGCACGGGCACCAAGGAAGGCTGCGCGGAAGGCGACTGCGGCGCCTGCACGGTGGTCATCGGCGAACTGGATGCGCAAGGCGGGCTCGCGCTGAAAGCGGTCAACGCCTGTATCCAGTTTCTGCCGACGCTGGACGGCAAAGCCCTCTTCACCGTCGAAGACCTGCGCGCCGCCGACGGCGCCCTGCATCCCGTGCAACAGGCCATGGTCGATTGTCATGGCTCGCAATGCGGTTTCTGCACGCCCGGCTTCGTGATGTCGATGTGGGCGCTGTACGAAAACCAGCCGGCCGCCGCCGGCCTGCCCACCCGCGACGAAATCAACGCCGCGCTATCCGGCAATTTGTGCCGCTGCACCGGCTACCGGCCGATTGTCGACGCGTCGCAGAAGATGTTCGACTACCCGCAATACCCGCGCGTGACGCTGGACCGCAAGGCGGTCGCCGGCAAGCTGCGCGAGATCCAGCGTCGCGAGACCTTCGAATACAGCGCGCCCGATACGCGCGGCGCCGCCTTCGGCTCGCCCAGCTTCCATGCCCCGCTCACGCTCGACGCGTTCGCCAGACTACGCGCCGAGCATCCGCACGCGCGCCTGCTGGCGGGCAGCACCGACGTCGGCCTGTGGGTCACCAAGCAGTTTCGCGATCTCGGCGACATCCTGTACATCGGCAACGTCGGCGAATTGAAGACGATCGAACGCGATGCGCAGACGCTGACCATCGGCGCCGCCGTCACGCTCGAAGACGCCTACGCGGCACTCGCCGTCGACTACCCCGAACTGGCGGAATTGTGGACGCGCTTCGCGTCGCTGCCGATCCGCAATGCCGGCACGCTCGGCGGCAACGTCGCGAACGGCTCGCCGATCGGCGATTCGATGCCCGCGCTGCTCGCGCTCGGCGCCGACGTGGTGCTGCGCCACGGTCCGAAAACCCGCACGCTGAAGCTCGACGCCTTCTACCTCGGCTATCAGAAAACCGCCCTCGCGGCGGGTGAATTCGTCGCGGCGCTGCGCGTGCCGCGTCCGGCGAGCGATCTGCGCTTTCGCACGTACAAGGTGTCGAAGCGCTACGATCAGGACATCTCCGCGGTATGCGCCGCCTTCGCGCTGCACATGGGTGAAAACGGGGCGATCAGGGAAGCCCGCATCGCCTTCGGCGGCATGGCCGCGACGCCCAGACGCGCCGCGCAAACCGAGGCCGTGCTGAACGGCGCAACGTGGAACGAAAGCACCGCGCGGCAAGCGATGAACGCACTCGTCGCCGATTTCCAGCCGCTCACCGACATGCGCGCCTCGAGCGCCTATCGACTGAAGGTGGCGCGCAACCTGGTGTGGCGCTTCCACCTCGAAACGCGCGATGACGCGCCGCTCGCCCTCTTCGACGTGAATGCGTTCGCGTACGAAGCCGGCGCGCCGAACGAGGCCATTGCGAAGGAGTCGTCGTGATGAACCGGACCGATGCTTTCGTCGACCATGCCGCGCAGCACGCCGCCGTTCAGGAGAACGAGACGGCCATCGGCGTGTCGTTGCCGCACGAATCCGCCACGCTGCACGTGAGCGGCGAAGCCACTTACACCGACGACGTCCCCGAATCGCAAGGCACGCTGCACGCGGCGCTCGGCTTGTCGCGTCATGCGCATGCCCGTATCGTGTCGATCGATCTGGAGGCCGTCAGAAAAGCGCCCGGCGTGATCGCGGTGCTGACCGCTGAAGATATCCCCGGCGAGAACAATTGCGGCCCCGTGCTGCATGACGATCCGATTCTCGCGGTAGATGAGGTGCTGTACCTCGGCCAGCCGGTATTCGCCGTGATCGCCGAAACGCATGAGCTCGCGCGCCGCGCCGCAGCGCTGGCGAGGAGCGATGACGTCGTGCGATACGAGCCGCTCGACGTCATTCTCACGCCAACCGAAGCGAAGGCCAACAAGCAGTTCGTCCTGCCGCCGCTGCATCTGAAACGCGGTGAGCCCGACGCGAAGATCGCCGCCGCGCCGCATAAAATCCGCGGCACCTTCGAAGTGGGCGGCCAGGAACAGTTTTATCTCGAAGGCCAGATCGCGTATGCCGTGCCGAAGGAAATGGACGGCATGCTGGTCTACAGTTCGACGCAGCATCCGAGCGAAATGCAACAGGTGGTCGCGCATATGCTCGGCTGGCCGGCGCATAGCGTGGTGTGCGAATGCCGGCGCATGGGTGGCGGCTTCGGCGGCAAGGAATCGCAATCGGCGGTGTTTGCATGCGTGGCGTCGCTGGCGGCGAAACTGCTGCGCCGCCCGGTCAAACTACGCGCCGACCGTGACGACGATTTCATGATCACCGGCAAGCGCCACGACGCGGTCTACGAGTACGAAGCAGGCTTCGACGATAGCGGCCGGATTCTCGGCGCACGCGTGGAAATCGCGTTACGTGCCGGTTATTCCGCTGACCTGTCGGGCGCGGTCGCGACTCGCGCGGTGTGCCACTTCGACAACGCGTACTACCTGTCCGACGTCGACATCGTCGCGCTGTGCTGCAAGACGAACACGCAATCGAATACCGCGTTCCGCGGTTTCGGCGGCCCGCAAGGCGCGCTGGTGATGGAAGTGATGCTCGACAGCATCGCGCGTCAATTGAACTGCGATCCACTCGACGTGCGACTCGCGAATTACTACGGTATCGGCGAGCGCGACACGACGCCCTACGGACAACGCGTCGAAGACAACATCATCGCGCCGCTCACTGATGAGTTGCTCGAAACCAGCGACTACCGCGCGCGCCGCGCAGCGATCGCCGCGTTCAATGCGAAAAGTCCGGTGCTCAAACGCGGCCTCGCGTTCTCGCCGGTGAAGTTCGGCATCTCGTTCAACGTGCCGTTCCTGAATCAGGCCGGCGCGCTGGTGCATGTGTACAAAGATGGTTCCGTGCTCGTCAATCACGGCGGCACCGAAATGGGCCAGGGGCTCAACACGAAGGTCGCGCAAGTCGTCGCGAACCAGTTCGGCTTGCCGCTTTCGCGCGTGCGCGTCACGGCGACCGACACCTCGAAGATCGCCAACACCTCGGCGACCGCCGCCTCCACCGGCAGCGACCTGAACGGCAAAGCCGCGGAAGCCGCCGCGCGGACCATTCGCGACAGGCTTGCCGAACTGGCCGCGAAGCAACTCGGGGGCACCCCCGGCGCGGTGGAATTCGCTCATGGTGAAGTATCGGTAAACGGCGGTGCGATGCCGTTCCAGCAACTGGTCGGCGCAGCGTATCTGGCCCGTGTGCAGTTGTGGTCGGATGGTTTCTATACGACGCCTAAAGTGCATTGGGATGCGAAAACGCTGACCGGTCACCCGTTTTACTACTTTGCGTACGGCGCGGCGGTGTCGGAAGTGGTGATCGACACGCTGACCGGCGAATGGAAACTGCTGCGTGCGGACGTGTTGCACGACGCCGGTCAATCGATCAATCCGGCGATCGATATCGGCCAGGTGGAAGGCGGCTTTATTCAAGGCATGGGCTGGCTCACAACCGAAGAATTGTGGTGGAACCGCGATGGCCGCCTGATGACGCACGCGCCGTCGACGTACAAGATCCCCGCCGTGAGCGATACGCCGGCGGCGTTCCATGTTCAGCTCTACCAGAACCAGAACGCCGAGCCGACCGTGTTCCATTCGAAGGCCGTGGGCGAGCCGCCTCTATTGCTGCCGTTCTCCGTGTTCCTCGCGATTCGTGACGCGGTCGCGGCGGCGGTGCCGGGCGCGAGCGATGCGCCCCCGTTGCGCGCGCCGGCGACGCCCGAAGCGATTCTCGATGCGCTCGACGCGTTGCAATCGCAGGTGACGGCCACGGACCACGCAATGGAACAATTGACTCAAGCGGCAAGCACGATCACAACCGCAACCACGTAAGCAACATCAAGCAACGGCCCGACGCGACAGGAACGCGTCCCGCCACACTCAACCGGCCGCACGGACACCCCGCGCGGCCAAGTATGGAGAACCGCCGGATGCAAGCCTGGCTACCTGACCTGCAACAACTGCTCGCGCACGGAGATGCCGCCGTGCTGGTGACGGTCGCGCGCGTCGAAGGTTCGGCGCCCCGCGAAGCCGGCACCAAGATGATCGTCACGCGCGATTCGGCCAAGCACACGATTGGCGGCGGACACCTCGAATGGAAGGCCATCGAGACCGCACGCCAGGTGCTGCGCGACGGCATGCGCTCGCCGCATATGCGCCGCCTCGAACGTTTCGCGCTGGGGCCGAGCCTCGGCCAATGCTGCGGCGGCGCGGTGATTCTCGCCTTCGAGCGGCTCGATATCGGCGACCTCGGCTGGATCACGTCGCTGGCGAAACGCGTGGCCGCGGGCCAATCGACGGTGCGTAGCGTATCATTCGGCCCCGCACCGGATGCGGTGATGCTGTCCGACCCCGAACCGGGTGTCGATGCCTCCGATTGCCTGCTGTGGGACGGCGCCGGTTTCGACGACAGCGGCGCGCTGCTCACCGAAACCATCGCGCCAGGCGACTTCCGGGTCGTGCTGTTCGGCGCCGGACACGTGGGCGCGGCGCTGGTTCGCGTGCTCGCCACGCTGCCTTGCACAGTACGCTGGGTCGACGAACGCGATGCGCAGTTTCCCCCGGTGGAAACGCTGCATGCGCCGAACGTGAAGATCGATCCGAACGACGCGCCCGACGAAGCCATCGACCAGGCCGCGCCACATACGTACTTCATCGTGATGACGCACAACCATGCGCTCGATCTCGAGTTGGCCGAGCGCATTCTGCGGCGCGGCGATTTCGCGTTCTTCGGCATGATCGGCTCGCACAGCAAGCGCAAGCAGTTCGAACATCGGCTGGCCGCGCGCGGCATCGATCCGTCGCAGATTGCGCGGATGAAGTGCCCGCTCGGCGTGGACGGCATCGTCGACAAGTCGCCGGAGATCATCGCGATCTCGGCGGCCGCCCAGGTGTTGCAGGCCGTGGAGGCGAATGCGGGCGCGCACGCGGCGCAAACGGTTTGATTGCCGCACAATCGACGTGCCGCTCTAACGCGATTGCATGCTGTCCCGCACTCGGCATCCGGCGCGAACCGACTCCAATGAACTTCTGACCGACCATGAATACAACGACCCCTACCCCACTACTAGAGAAAACCGCCCGCGCACCGAAGGCCGAGCTGCACATCCATATCGAAGGCTCGCTCGAACCTGAACTGATCTTCGCGCTCGCCGAACGCAACGGCGTGAAGCTCGCCTACGAGTCGATCGAAGCCTTGCGCGCCGCGTACGCGTTCACCGATCTGCAATCGTTCCTCGACATCTATTACGCCGGCGCCAGCGTGCTGCTGCACGAGCAGGACTTCTACGACATGACGATGGCGTATGTCGAACGCTGTCTTGCCGACAATGTGATTCACAGCGAAATCTTCTTCGATCCGCAGACGCATACGGAGCGCGGCGTGCCCATCGCAACGGTGGTGGCCGGGATCGAACGCGCGCTCGCCGACGCAGAACGACGCGGCATGACGAGCAAGCTGATCCTGTGTTTTCTGCGCCATCTGTCCGAAGAAGATGCGCTCGCCACGTTTGAAGAAGCGCGGCCGTTGTTCGAGCAATACAAGCATCGCCTGATCGGTGTCGGGCTGGATTCGTCGGAGCGCGGCCACCCGCCGTCGAAGTTCGAACGTGTCTTCGCCCAGGCACGCGCACTCGGTCTGAAGCTGGTTGCGCATGCCGGCGAAGAAGGGCCGCCGTCGTATATCTACGAAGCGCTCGATCTGCTGAAAGTGGACCGCGTCGACCATGGTGTGCGCAGCATCGAAGATCCGGCGTTGGTCACGCGTCTGGCCGATTCGCGGGTCGCGCTGACCGTGTGCCCGCTGTCGAACCTCAAGCTCTGCGTGTTCGACGACCTGACCAAGCACACACTGAAGGACCTGCTCGATCGCGGCGTCGCCGTCACGGTGAATTCCGACGATCCGGCTTATTTCGGCGGCTACGTGAACGCCAATTATTTCGCCACCATCGACGCGTTGAAGCTCAACGATGCGGAGGTCTACACGATCATCCGCAACAGCTTCGAAGCGTCGTTCGTCACGCCCGAGCAGCGCGGCGAACTGATCGAGAAGCTCGACGCTCACTGGCATCAAAGCGGCCCGCACTGACGGCCAATGCAGAGCAGCCGGCGGCGGCACGGGTTCATGGCAGAACCAGCATCAAGCCGCCGTCTGCGCTGTTTAGCTCCTCACCAATACGGAGACGGTTTCACCCATGACTCAATCGGCTTACCGCGCACAACTGCTGACCTTCAACGGCGATCCCGCGCAATCGTCCAACGCGGCGCTCTTCAATGAGGACGGCCTGCTGATCGTCGAAGACGGCCATGTCGTCGCGGCGGGCGCGTATGCCGCGCTCGCGGCGCAACTCGCGCCGGGCACCCAGGTGCAGGAGATGCGCGACAAGCTGATCGTGCCGGGTTTCATCGATACGCACATTCACTATCCGCAGACCGACATGATCGCGTCGCCGGCGCCGGGTTTGTTGCCGTGGCTCAACGAATACACGTTCCCGACCGAGCGCCGCTTCACCGATCCGGCGTACGCACGCGACACGGCAAGTTTTTTCGTCGAAGAACTGCTGGCTTGCGGCACGACCACCGCGCTCGTGTATTGCACGGTTCACAAGGAATCGGCGGATGCACTCTTCACCGAGAGCGAAGCGCGCAATCTGCGCATGGTGGCCGGCAAGGTGCTGATGGACCGGAACTGCCCCGAGTTCCTGCGCGACACCGCGCAATCGGGTTACGACGACAGCGCCGAGCTGATCGGCCGCTGGCACAATCGCGGCCGCCAGATGTACGCGCTCACGCCGCGTTTCGCGCCGACCTCGACCGAAGCGCAACTCGAAGCATGCGGCGTGCTGGCGGGCAAGCATCCGGACATCTTCATCCAGAGCCACGTCGCCGAAAACACCGACGAAGTGAAATGGGTCGCCGATCTGTTCCCGGGCCACCGCAGCTATCTGGACATTTACGATCACTACGGTCTGCTGCGCCGCCGCGCGGTGTACGGCCATTGCATCTATCTCGACGAGGAAGACCGCAAGCGCATGGCGCAAACCGGCACGGTCGCCTCGCACTGTCCTACCTCGAATCTGTTTCTCGGCAGCGGCCTGTTCGATTTCGACAAGGCCGACGAAGCCGGCATGCCAATCGCGCTGGCCACCGATGTGGGCGGCGGCACCTCGTTCTCGATGCTGCAAACCATGAACGAAGCGCATAAGGTCGCCCGTCTCACCGGCCATCATCTGACGGCCACGCGCATGTTCTATCTCGCCACCGCGGGCGCCGCCGAAGCGCTCGATCTGGCCGATAAGGTCGGCACGCTGAAGCCGAAGTCGGAAGCCGACTTCGTCGTGCTCGATCCCCAAGCCACACCGCTGCTCGCGCGCCGTACCGCGCGCACCGAGTCGCTCGAAGAACTGCTGTTCGCGTTCGCGCTACTCGGCGACGATCGCGCGATCTACGAAACGTATGCCGCGGGTAAGCGCGTGCATCGTCGCGACGACGTGCGTCAGCATGCGCAGCGTGTGGCGAAAATCGCCGCTTGATCCTTGGATCGCCCGCGTGACGCCCTGGGTTGATTCAGGCGGTTGAATAAAAAACGGCGCTTCCCGCAGGAAGCGCCGTTTTTATTTGCCCCATGCCGTGCAATATGCCGGTCAAGACTGCATGCACACTTCGTGCAAAGCATTCAGCCGCCGCACCGGATCGGCAACATACGGATTCGACTCGTCCCACGCATAACCCGCCAGCACCGCGCTGATCATGCGACGGATCGACGGCGTCTGATGCGGATAGAAAATGATGTCCTGCAGTTCACCCGTGTACCAACGCTCGACGAACGCGCGGAACGTATCGATTCCCTTGCGCAACGGCACGTCGTAAGCGGCCGACCAGTCGACCTGCTCGCCGTCCAGTTGCCGGTTCAACGTCTGCACGGCGAGATGCGCGGAGCGCAATGCAATCGTCACGCCGGACGAGAACACCGGATCGAGAAATTCGCCCGCATTGCCGAGCAACGCATAGCCCGGTCCATGCAAACGCTCCACGTTCGCCGCGTAGCCGCCAATGTGACGCACCGGCATCAGGAACGGCGCATTGCCGATCAACGGCCCGAGCGACGGCTCCTGCTGGATCAGCGTGCGCAATTTCGCCTCGCGCTCGCTTTCCGGCACCTCGAGAAAACTGGCCTCCGCGACGCAACCCACCGACGAACGGCCGCCCGCCAACGGAATCATCCAGAACCACACATCGCGGCGTTCCGGATGCGTTGCCACACAGATTTTGTTGCGGTCGGTCATGCCGATCGGAATGCCGTCCTGTACGTGCGAAAAGATCGCGGCGCGAGTCGGCATACGGGTCGACGCTTCGAGGTTCAGCAAGCGCGGCAGCACACGGCCGAAGCCGCTCGCGTCGAACACGAAGTGCGCCTCCACTTCGTATGCGTGGTCCGCTTCATCGATCACCTCGAGCACCGGCTTGTTGCCATTTTCGCCCGGATGCATCGCGCGGACCGCGTGACCGAAGCGCACCTCGGCGCCCTGCTGCGCCGCGCAGCGAATCAGAATATCGTCGAACACCGCGCGCTCGACCTGATAGGTGGTGCCCCAACCCGGAGAATGCTTGTCGCGGAAGTCGAACGCCGACGACTGGCCGCGATGAATGAAATGCGCGCCGTTCTTGTACTGGAAACCGGCTTCGACCACGGCCTGCAACATGCCGGCCTCTTCGAGGTACGTCATGCTCTGCGGCAGCAGACTCTCGCCGATCGAGAAGCGCGGAAAATGCTGGCGCTCCAGCACCAGCACCGAGCGGCCCGCCCGGCGCAACAGCGCCGCCGCGACTGCGCCTGCCGGACCCGCGCCGATGATCGCTACGTCGACGGTCATGCGCTTTGACGAATGTGTAATCAAGGTTGCCTCAATCGTTTGCTTGCTCGGAACAGCGTTACGCTGCATCCTTACTTCTCGTTACAATTACGCAAAAATCAGCGAGAACACCCCGCTATAAAACCCAGCAAGAGCGATCTTCTGACGGGAGCCCAGCGTGTCGCCATCCGAAACATCCAGTGTGCCTTTCGTGCCGGAAACGGCCTTCGGGATCTGGTTCCTGCGTACCCATACGTGGGAACATCATGTTCTGCGGGTCGCGATCAACGACCTCAAACGCCTGATCGACGCGCCCTTGCCTGCCGCGCCGGTGATCGTCGACGTCGGCTGCGGACAAGGCATCTCGTTTCACCTGCTCGCCGAAGCGTTCAAGCCGCGCCGCCTTGTCGGTGTCGATTTTCATGAACCGTCACTAACGCTCGCCGCCCATGCGGCTAGCGCGTGCCGTGACAAGCTCGCCGATATCGAAGTGCTGCACGGCGATTGCGCGCAGTTGCCGTTGGCCGATGCCAGCGCCGACATCGTGTTCTGCCATCAAACCTTCCACCATCTCGTCGAACAGGACCGCGCGCTCGCCGAGTTCCGCCGCGTGCTCAAACCGGGCGGCATCCTGCTGTTCGCGGAATCCACCGACGCGTACATCAAATCGTGGGTGATCCGTCTGCTGTTCCGTCATCCCATGCACGTGCAGAAAAGCGCCGACGGCTACCTCGACATGATCCGCCGCGGCGGTTTCCGCTTCGAGCAGCGCAACGTCTCGCTGCCGTATCTCTGGTGGAGCCGCGCCAAAGATTTCGGCTTGCTCGAACGCATCGGCCTGTACCGTCCGCAACCTGGCAAGCGTCGTGAAACGCTGGTCAATGTCGCGGCGCTCAAGGCCGATTGATCCTTGCCGAGGCGGTGGCGCAGCACCGCCTCGTTGCATCAACGCGCGCTTATCTGGATGCCTGTTTGCATGCTCATTTGCGTAAACCGCGTGCGCGCTTACTTGCGCAGCGTCACCACATCGCCCGTCAACGCCACACCGGCGATCACCGCACCCGCGCCGCACGTGAACTCCGTCGCGCTCTCACGCACTTCGTTCTTGTAATTGCTCTTGATGTTGATCACCGCGTTGCCGCCTTCCTTGCGCGCGCGGTCCTGCAATTCGATCACGGCCGACAGGAAGACGTGCTGGCACGCTTGCAGGTCGCTCTTGCCGAAGGCGTTGGTCTTCTTGTTGGTCGCGAAATTGCCCATCGTCTTCAGCACGGCCGGGTGCGATTGACCCGCGAAATACAGTTTGACGTCCTCGCTGACCTTGCCCGGTTCGCTTTGGAGTGCCGCATCGATCGGATAGTTGGCGACCGTGTCGCGGGCGAAGGCTTGAGTCGCGCTCAACGTGGCGATTGAAGCGAACAGCGCGGCAAACAGAACGTTGCGTTTCATAGAAGCTCCTTAGTGGTTTTTGTTGCTCTGGTGGGTTCTAGATCCAAACATCAGGCTCGCGCAACTGCCGCCGAACCCGTATGAAATCGACATCGCCGTGTCGATGCGCGCATCCCGCGTCTCGCGCACGAGCGGCATGCCGCCGACAGCCGGCTCCGCCGTCCCAATCTGCGCGGTGCCCGCGATAAAACCGTCGCGCATCATCAGCAACGTGTAGATCGCCTCGTGCGCGCCGCAGGCGCCGAGCGGATGCCCGGTCATGCCTTTGGTCGACGAGAACGCGGGGATTTCGCCGCCAAATACATCGACTAAAGCACGCAACTCCTCGACATCGCCAAGCGGGGTCGACGGTGCGTGGGTGTTGATATAGTCCGGCCGCCTGCCCGCTTCGCCCAGCGCGCCGCGCATCGCCCGCGCGATGCCCGCCGCGCGCGGCGTCACCATGCCCGCGCTGTCCGTGCAGTCGCCGAAGCCGACCAGCTCGGCGTAAATGCGGGCCCCACGCGCCACCGCGTGAGCGAGCGCTTCGAGCACCAGCACGCCGCCGCCCGAGGCGATCACGAAGCCGTCGCGCGCCGTATCGTAGGGACGCGACGCGTGCTGCGGCGTGTCGTTGAAGCCGCGCGACAGCGCCCCCATCGAGTCGAACATCAGCGTCATGTTGTCGTGCAGCGACTCGCTGCCGCCCGCCAGCACGATCTGCTGGCGGCCGGTCTGAATCAGCTGCATCGCCTGGCCGATGGCGAGCGCCGACGTCGTGCACGCCGACGACGGCGAATAGCTCACGCCTTCGAGTCCGAACACCTGCGCGACGTTGGCCGACGCCGTGCTGCTCATTGCATGCGGTACCGTGTACGGCGGCACTTTATCCACGCCACGGGCATTCGCAATCGACATCGCCACGTCGTAAGTGGACATCGTGCCCACGCCCGAGCCGATCACCGTCCCGGCCTGTGGTGAACGCAACATCGCGGGGCTGAGCCCGGCGTCGTCGATCGCTTTTTTCGCGGCGTGGCACGCAAAGCGCGCGGTGTCGCCCATGAAGCGTTCGAGCTTGCGATCGAACGGCGGCTCCTCCGCAACCGACGCGACGCCCGCCACCTGCGATCCGAAGCCACGCTCACGCCACGCGTCGATCCGCTCGATGCGCGAGCGGCCCGCGCGCAACGCGGCCGCCACTTCGTCGAGCGTATTGCCGAGGCACGACACGATTCCCATGCCGGTGACGACCACACGTTGCAGGGCCATGCTCATCGAACGCGCCTGAAAATCAGCGACGTATTGATGCCGCCGAATGCGAAGTTGTTGCTCATCACATAGTCGGCGTCGATCTCACGGCCCGCGCCCATGATGTAATCGAGCGGCGCGCAGGCCGGATCCACGTTCTCCAGATTCAGGGTCGGCGCGTACCAGTTGCGCTTCATCATCTCGATGGTCCACCACGCTTCCAGCGCACCGCACGCACCCAGCGTATGGCCGACGTAGCTCTTGAGCGAACTGATCGGCATGCGCGCGCCGAAGGTCTGCGCGGTTGCATGGCTTTCGGCGATGTCGCCACGATCCGTGGAGGTGCCGTGCGCGTTCACATAAGCGATTGCTGACGGCGGCAGTTGCGCGTCGGCCAGAGCGAGCTGCATGGCCAGCGCCATGGTTTCGGCGGTCGGCTGGGTCATGTGCGCGCCGTCCGAATTGCAGCCGAAGCCGACGATCTCCGCATGAATCCGCGCGCCGCGCGCCACCGCGTGTTCGTATTCTTCAAGCACCAGCGTGGCCGCGCCTTCGCCGACCACGAGGCCGTCGCGCGCGGCGTCGAACGGACGGGGCGTCAGATGCGGCTCGCCGTTGCGCGTGCTGGTCGCGTACAGCGTGTCGAACACGGCGACCGCGGGGCCCGACATTTCTTCCGCGCCGCCCGCCAGCATCAGCGTCTGCTTACCGGTCTGGATCGCCTCATACGCGTAGCCGATCGCCTGGCTGCCCGATGCGCACGCGCACGAGGTCGGGATGATCCGCCCTTTCAGATCCCAGAACAGGCTGACGTTGACCGCCGTGGTGTGCGGCATCATCTGCACGTAACTGTTCGACGTGACGTCGCTCATCGAGCCGGTTTCGAGCATCGTGCCGAACGCGCGAATCGGCTGCACCGAGCCCGACGACGAACCGTAGGCGACGCCCATGCGGCCGTCCTTGATGCTGAGGTCGTCGGCGAGGCCCGCATCGGCGAGCGCCAGTTCGCTCGCGCGCACCGAATACATCGACACGGGTCCCATCGAGCGGGTTTTCTTGCGCGGGTAATGCGCGGGCATCGTGAATCCCGGCAACGGACATGCGAGCCGCGTATGCAGCGACTCGAAGTAATCCCATTCGGACATCCGGCGCACCGCGTTCACGCCGCTCTTCAGGCGCGCTTCGATTGCGTCCCAGTCGTCACCGAACGCGGTGACGCCTCCCATGCCGGTAATGACGACGCGTTTCATCACACCATCCCACCATTGACGCCGATCACCTGACGCGTAACGTACGAGGCCGCATCCGACATCAGGAAGCTGACCACGGACGCCACTTCGGCAGGCTGGCCGACGCGGTTCATCGGCACCGTCTTTAATGCGTGCTCGAGCGGCATCTCGTCGAGCATGCCGGTTTCGATCAAACCCGGCGCCACGCAATTGACGGTGATGTTGCGCGTCGCCAGTTCGACGGCGAGCGCCTTGGAAGCGCCGATCAGCCCGGCCTTCGCCGCGCTGTAGTTGACCTGGCCGCGATTGCCCATCACGCCCGAGACCGACGCGATCGTCACGATGCGCCCGCCCTTCTTCGCGCGCACCATCGGCATGGTCAATGGATGGACGACGTTGTAGAACGAATCGAGACCGGTTTCGATCACGATGTCCCAGTCTTCCTCGGTGAGCGCGGGGAATGCGGCGTCGCGCGTCACGCCCGCGCTGCACACGATGCCGTAGTACGGGCCGTGCGCCGCGACATCCGCTTCGAGCACTTCGCGGCACACGGCGCGCTCGCGCACGTCGAACTGCAGCACGCGTGCCGTGCCGCCTTGCGCGGCGATACCTGTGGCGACGGCTTCGGCCTCGGTGCGGCCGGTGCGGCAATGCACGGACACCGTGAAGCCGTCAGCGGCCAACTGGTACGCAATCGCGCGGCCAATGCCGCGGCTTGCGCCGGTAACGAGAACACGCCGGCTCATGAACTGAAACTCCCTTCGATGAATGACTGAAAATCACGCGGCTGAAAAACCTTGATGACCGCCTCGGCGCAACACACGTCGCCATCGTGAATCGTGCATTCGTAGGCGCCGTGGCCTTCTTCGCTGCGCAGCAGTTCGGTTGTGTGAATCAGTAACTGCGCGCCACGTGGAAACGACAGTTGCAACGCGTGATAGCGGCGCGAGCCGAGCAATACACCGGGACGCGTCTGGCCACCGCCGCGCATCGCCAGCAACGCGACGTGCGCGGCGATCGCCTGCGCCATCAATTCGATACCGATCCAGGCGGGCATCGCGCCATCGGCGTCGGCGTACCACGCGTCGGCGTGGACGGTTGCTCGCGCGCTCAGGGTGGTGTCGTCGAACGTGCTCACCGCGTCGAGCAGCAGCATGGTGCCACGATGCGGAATAATCGCCTCGATGGGCTGCTGGACGAGTTCCTCGATGGATAGCGTATGAGTCATCGCGCGCGTCACCGTGCAAGGATCAGGCTGACATTGCTGCCGCCGAACGCAAAGGAATTGCTCATCACGTACTGCGCGCCGGCGCCGCGCGGCAGAAAACGCTCGCTCTCGACCAGATCCAGCACCGGCAAAGCGGGATCGGCATCGCCGTCCCACAGATGGCGCGGCAACGGTACGTTGTCGCGCGCAAGCGTCAACCATGCGAAGGCCAGTTCGGTGGCGCCCGCCGCGCCCAACTGGTGTCCGGTCAGCGGCTTGGTGCCGCTCGTCGCCACGCCGTTGGGGAACACCCGCGCCATCAGCTTCGCTTCCATCTCGTCGTTCTTGCGCGTGGCGGTGGCATGCAGATTCACATAGCCGACCTCGGCGGATGCGATGCCCGCATCGGCCAGCGCCGCCTGCAATGCGAGTTCGCCGCCCACTCCTTCCGGGTCCGGCGAGGAAATATGATGTGCGTCGCTCGATTCGCCGACACCCGCGAGTCTCACCGCCGCTTCTTCGCGGCTCATCAGGAACACGGCGGCGCCTTCGCCGACGTTGATGCCGCGGCGATTGCGGCTCATGGGATTGGTGCGCTCGCTGCTGGTCGATTCGAGCGATGCGAAGCCTTGCACCGTCAACTCGCACAGCGAATCGACGCCGCCCACCACCACTGCATCGCACAGCCGCAATTGCAACAACCGGCGCGCGGACGCAAAGGCCTTCGCGCTCGAAGTACAGGCCGTCGAGATCGTGAACGCCGGACCATGCACGCCGAGCGTGGCGGCGGCGAATGGCGCGGCGGTGCCGATCTCCATCTGCCGGTAATTGAAGTTGGCGGGCAGCGTGCCCGCTTGCGCCTGATGGACGAACGCGGCTTCGGCCGCTTCGACCCCCGAGGTGCTGGTGCCGAGCACCACGCCGATCCGATGCGCGCCGTAACGCTCACGCGCCGCAGCGATGGCGGGCTCGATCTGCGTCAGCGCGGCTAGCAGCAAGCGGTTATTGCGGCAGTCGTAGCGTGCGAACCCGGCGCGCGGCGCCAGATCGAGGGGCGTGGGCACGCTGCCCACAAACGCCTCGCCGATGCCCGTGTGCGCGTTCGTCATGCCCGGTGCCCGACCTGCGGCAAGCGCCGGGACGATCGCATCGAGGTCGCCGCCGAGCGCGTTGATCATGCCGAGCGCGTGCAAATAAACTGATGGCGCCTTCATGCGGCCCTCCTTGATTCCGTTGGCATGCCGATCGGCGCGAGCAACACCGATACCGCGATGCCGAGCGCGAGCGTGGCGCCGAAACTCTTCAGCGCGGGCATCGCGCTCATGCCGAGCATGCCGAACGACAACAGCGTAGTGGCCGCCGAGAGCAGCACGCCCGTCCACACCGCGCCGAGATCGGCGTCGGGGCGCAAACAGCCTTCGCGCAGAAACACCGCGTAGTTTGCACCGACACCGAGCACCAGCATCAGCGCGAGCCAGTTGAAAAGATTGAGCGGCACATGCACGTAGCCGAACACAGCGAGCGTGACGCCGACGGCGAGCAGAACCGGCAGCGTCACCGCGATGCCGCCGCGCACGCGGTCCCACAAGGTGATTTCCTTCGAGGCGTTCGCCAAGGCGACCCTCTTCGGCGCGTAACGCAGCGTCAGCAGCACCAGCACGAGTGCGAGCGCGCCCGCGAGCCACCAGCCGCTATCCACGCGATACGCACCGAACAGCTTAGACACGCTCGCCGCCTTGTCGACGAATACGACACCGGGCACCGCCTGCGCGATGCTGATCAGCGCGCCTGCGTTCTGCGGCGTCACGCCTTGTGGAATCACGACGGCCGCATAAGCCTTGGTGGCCGAATCGACTTCGCCCAGCCATAAGTGCTTGTACGGCCGCGACCACGGCGCGGCGAGCCACGTGTCGACCGTGAGCAGCGGCTGCGGTTTCGCATATGCGGCGAGCCAGGCATCGGCGACTTCGTCTTTGAAGCCCGCCTGCAGCAGCGTGGCTCGCAATGCGGCGGGATCGTCGAATACGTGCTGCGCGAGCAGCGCACGATCTGCGTTTTGCTGTTTCGCGGACGGCACGAATTGCGCCACCGACTGATAGCTGCCAATCCTGTTAGGCGTGCCGTTCAACGCGTCGAGTTTGTTGCCCAGCGCTTCGGCGCGTTGCAACACGGTCTCCGGCGTCTCCCCGCGCACCACAAAAAACTGCGCGCTGTTATCGACGCCGACCGCCGCGCGCACCTTGTCTTCCTGCGCGACCAGCGAAGGATCACGCTGGATCAGCAGATGGATGTCGTCGTCGCTCGTCAGACGCAGCCAGCCGGGAATGGCCACGATCAGCAGTAGCGCCGCGACGAACCATGCGCGCTTGCCGCCGATCGTGCGTTGCCATACCCTCAGCACTCGCGCCGCGCCGGCGAACAGGCGCTGCGGGCTGCGCTTCGGCGCGCGTGTGAGCAGCGCGGGCAACAATGACAGCACGGAGGCAAACGCCGTCCCAATGCCCACCATCGCAAAGCAGGCAATCTGCTTGAGCGCGGGGAACGGCACCCACGTGAGGATCGCGTAACCGAGCAGGCTGGTGGCAAGCGCAACCGTCAAGGCCGGACGTACCGCGCGCGCGCCACGGCGTGAATCCCAGTCACGCCCGGCGCCGAGATAGACGACGAAATACTGAATCGAATAATCGACCGCCTCGCCGATCAGACTCGCGCCGAACACCAGCGTCAACAGATGTAGTTGACCGAATATCAGCATCGTCACCGCGAGCGCGCAGACAATGCCGAGCGCCGTCGAAACGAATCCGAGCAACAACAGACGCGGCGAGCGGAACACCCACATCATCAACAACGCGATCCCGCACAGCGACGCGACGCCAATCAGGTGAACCTCGTGTTCCGACGCGCTGCGTGCCGATTCCGCGTAGAACACCGCGCCGGTTCTCGCCACCGACACATCGGGGAAGGCCTGCTTCAACGCGCTTTCGCTTCGTGCGAGCGCGGCGAGTACCGCGTGCTGCGTTTTCGATTCGTAGGCCGAGCCCGGCAGCGTGGCGACGATCAGCACGCTGGTCGCGGCGCCTTGATGCGACACCAGCATGTTGTCTTCGAGTTCGAGATTCGACGTGGCGAGCGGCAAGCCGCCGAGCCAGTGTTCGAGCCAGCCGAACGGATCGTCGGCGAGCGGCGTGGTCAGGCCGCCGCGCAATGGGCTGTAGATGCGCTGCGCGAGCGCATCACGCAATCCCGCAAGGGGGCTTCCTGCGGGGCTGGTGACATTGCTCTGCGCCAGCGCCACACGGTCAGCGGGCGCCAGCAAGCCGAAGCGGTACGGCATGTACAACGCGGCGATCTGCGACAGATCGAACGGCGGCAATTCCGCCGTCACCGAACCGAACGCCCCGCTCTTCTGCAATGAGGCGCCGAGTTGTTTCGCCGCCGCCTTCGCGTGCGCGTCGTCGTTGCTGGTGACGAGAAAAACCGTGCGATCACCCAGCGCGCTCGCCAGCGTATCGACCGCTTTTTCGGCAACCGGATCCGCTTCCGTAGCAGGAAGCAAGGCCAGCAGATTGGTCTGCAGCGGCGACGGTCCCGCGAATCGCCAACCGCAATACAGCGCGGCGGCGAGCGCAAGCAGCAACCACGCGGCGCGCACGCCCCATGCCTGTTTCGCGGACCGCTGTTGCAGCACCTGCATTACTGCGCTCCGAGCAAACTGCGCTCAGCCGGCGTCGGTTCGGCGAGCGCCGTGCTCTTCGCGAAGTCGAGCTTCGTGATGTCGCCGTTCGCGAGCGTGATGCGCAAGCTCTGCAAATAGTCACCGCCATTCATCTGCAAACCCTTGATCGATTGCGCGATCTGCGGCTGGTTCGGCGTGAGTTGCATGCGCCACTGCGCGGCGCTGCCTTCGGCTTGCACGTCGAATTGCGAGTAGAGCGCCGACAGATCGCCGCCAAGCATCGCGCGCATCATCTTCGAAACTTGCGCGACGCCGCGCGCGCCCTGGGCGCTATGCGTCGTCACGCGCTGGCCGTTGGCGTTGACTTCAGCGACGCCCGCGTCGGTGATCACGTAGGTGGCTTTGTAGGGCGTGTCGATCTGCCAGATCACGCCACGATCGCGGAAGAACAGCAGCGAGCCCGTGCTGACGAGCGGCTGCTTCATCGCGGCGAGCGTTTGCGTTTGCGTGAATTGGGCGCGGACACCCTTGGCTTGAGCAAGATGCGAGGCAATCTGCGAGACCAGCGCCGGGTTGCCGGCGGCTTGCGCGGGTTCTGCCGCGGACGCCGCCGTCGGCCACGCTGCCAGACCGGATACACCCAATGGGGTTAGCGTGCCTAATGCGAGCAACGCGCCCGCCGCCACACCGCGCAGGTTCATCGTTCCCATACGCGCTCCAGCTTTTCGAACACGACAGGCGGCGACACGAACTGCAATTCCTGCGTCGCTGCATTGACCGCGACCTGGATCGTGTAGCCCTTCGTCAGCCGCGCACCCGTTGCGCAATCGACAATTTCATAGCCTATTTTCAGGCGGTTTTCATGTTCGAGCAGTTCCGTACGCACCTCGAGCGCCTGGCCGTAGATGGCCGGGCGCACATACTTCAGATGGGCCTCGACGATCGGCCACAGGTAACCCGAGGCCTGCATCTCGCGGTAGTCGTAATCGAAGGCGCGTAACAGCGCCGCCCGGCCGATCTCGAAGTACTTCAGATAATGGCCGTGCCAGCACACGTTCATCGCGTCGACGTCGTGAAACGGCACTTCGACCGTTGCGCTGGCTGTCAGCACTTTAGGGGAGCCGGTCATGCGTTCGAGCCTCCGCGATGGTCGCCCGGATAGTCGCTCAACAACTCGCACGCGGCGATGCGTGCCGTCAGTGCGCGCAGATCGCTTTCCAAAGCGCGGTCTTCGTCGACGAACGGCGATTGCGCCGTCACGCTGTCGATGAAGTCCTGCAGCGGCGCGGGAACCGGCGTGGCGCTGTCGATCTTCAAGCGCAGACGGGCGGCCTGCACCGTCGCCAACGTATGCGCGGCGGCGACCTGCTCGGTCAATTCCAGCACACGCAAACAGTCGCGCGCGGCGATCGTGCCCATGCTGACCTTGTCCTGATTGTGCGCCTCGGTCGAACGCGAAAAGACGCTCGCGGGCATCGTGTTCTTCAACGCTTCGGCCGTCCATGCGGACGATGAAATCTGCACGGCCTTGAAACCATGATTGATCGCGGCACGCGCGGGAGCCGAGCCGGACAGATTGCGCGGCAAGCCGTTGTTGAAATTCACGTCGACCAGCAGCGCGAGCTGCCGGTCCATCAGATCGGCGAGATTGGCGACCGCGACCTTCAGCGAATCCATCGCGAACGCGATATGGCCGCCGTAGAAGTTGCCGCCGTGCAGCACGCGCTCGTTGTCGGGATCGATCAGCGGGTTGTCGTTCGCGCTGTTCAATTCGTTCTCGACATCGCGGCGCACCCACGACAACGCGTCGCGCGCAACGCCGATCACATGTGGCGCACAGCGAATCGAATAGCGGTCCTGCAGACGATGCCCGGGGGTATCGTCGCGCCCGCTCAGATCGTCGCGAATCCACGCGGCGGCTTCGGCTTGGCCTGCGTGCGGCTTCACTTCGAACAGCATCGCGTCGAAGTGCGCGGCGCGGCCGTCGAGTGCAACGGTGCAGAGCGCCGTGAGACGCGCGGTGAGACGCGTCAGATGATCGGCACGCGCAAACGCGAGACAGGCGAGGCCCGTCATCACCGCGGTGCCGTTCATCAGCGCGAGGCCTTCTTTCGGCGCGAGCGTCAGAGGCGTAGACCCAAGTTCGGTCCACACGTCACGCACGTTGCGCAGCGCGCCCTCGAACATCACATCGCGTTCGCCGGCAAGCGCGGCGGCCACATACGAGAGCGGCGTCAGATCGCCGCTCGCACCGACCGAGCCTTCCGACGGAATGCGCGGCAACACGCGATGATTGATCAGATCGGCGAGGCGTTCGAGCAACACGGGCCGCACGCCGGAAAAGCCGTAGGCCAGCGAATTGAGCCGCGCGGCGATCACCGCGAGCGTTTGCCCGTCGTCGAGATACTGGCCCATGCCGCAGCCGTGGTAACGCGTCAATTGCAGCGGCAGGGCTTCGACCAGTTCCATCGGCACGTCGACCACGCATGCATCGCCATAGCCGGTGTTGACGCCGTACACGGTGGCGCCCGCCGCCAGATGCCGGCGCAGGAAATCCGCGCCGCGCTGGATGCGCGCACGCCACGCCGGATCGGCGCTCAATGCGACCGGCGCGCGGTGCTGCGCGATCGCGACGACCTCTTCGATCGTCAGCCTGCGGCCGCCGATCGTCACCGCAGCCGGATTTGTGGTTGCATTCCCGCTCGCGCCGAGATTCGGTGCATCGATCAGATCATGTTCGGCCATGCGCGCCTCGCTTGGGGCTGGCCCAGAAATCGAAGAAATTGAACCATTGATAAGGTGCCTTGCGACAATAATGTTCGAGCCGAGCCGCGTAACGCTGCGCCCAGGCGGCGAGATGCTGCGCGCGATCGCGGCGCGGCAACTCGATGCGTTCGGCGAACGGCTCGAAATACAAACGATAACCGTCGTGCTCTTTCAGGCAGAAGAACAGATAGACGGGGCAGCCCAACGCATGCGCTAGCACGTAAGGGCCTTGCGCGAACGATGCAGTCGAGCCGAGAAATTGCGCTTCGGTCGTGCGGCCTGCTTCGTGTGCCGGCACGCGGTCGCCGACGATCACCAGCAGCTCGCCCGCATCCACCCGCTCCTGCATCATCATCGCGGTCTCGGGCCCGAAGTCGCTGACTTCGAGCAGATGCCGCGTGAACTGGCTATTGGCCGACGCCAGCACGCTATTGAAGCGCCGCGCGTGTTCGGTGTAGACCACGGCGGTGACCTTGGCGTGGGCGCCCTGCGCGGCGAGCGCGCGGGTCATCTCCAGATTGCCGAGATGCGCGCCGATCACGAGGGCGCCTTTGCCGCTCGCCACCAACGCTTTGAATGCCGAAGGATCTTCGAATTCGACCTCGGCGTTGTTGACGCGGCCGGACCAGGCGGCGAGCTTGTCGAAGCCCGATTGCGCGAACGCGAGCATGTGGCGATAGGCGGATAGCCAGCCCGGACGTGGCGTATCGCCGTGCGGCGCGGCTTCGCCAAGACGCGTGAAGTAGTTGCTCGATGCCTCGCGCGCGGCGCGGCCTGTCAGCAGAAAATACGCGACGATCGGATGCAGCCAGAGCGCGGTGAAACGGCGGCCGAACAGCTTGCAACTGAGCGCGAGCAAGGACATGCCCAGATGGCTGCCGCGTTCTGCGATTCGCCACCAGTCTTGTGCGGGCTGTTCGCCTGGTTCGGCTGGCGTACCTGGTTCGCCCGGACGAATCCATTCGGTGGGTTCGGCGGGTTCGCCCTGTTCGGCCTGAATGCTCGCGACCGTCGAGCGGCGCGGCATCACCTTGTGCGCGAGCAGCATCGGCAGACGCCACAGCATCCCGAACACCAGCCGCGTATGACTGCGGCTGATGCGCACGTTGTCCCACAACACGTCGAAATGCGAGACGCCATCGGCTGCGTACGTGACGCGCGTCGGAATCGAGCGGAATGCCGCGCGCCGCCAGTGCAGGCGCACGAGAATTTCAATGTCGAAATCCATGCGGGTCGGCAACTGCACGCTGTCGATCAGCTCGCAGGCCAGCGCAAGCGGATAGAGGCGGAAGCCGCACATCGAATCGCGAATCGTCAGCGAGAGCGTTTCGATCCACACCCACACGTGCGTCAGATAGCGGCCATAGAGGCGCGCTTTCGGCACGCTCTCGTCGTAGACCGGACAGCCGAGGATGACCGCGGCCGGCTCGGCGCGTGCCGCTTCGATAAAACGCGGCACGTCGGCCGCATCGTGCTGGCCGTCCGCGTCGATCTGCAGCGCATGCGTGTAATGCGCCGCGCGCGCGGCGCGCAGTCCCGCCATTACAGCGGCGCCCTTGCCGCCGTTGACCGGCAAGCGCAGCAGCGTGAGCTGCCCGGCGTACTGCCGCGCCAACGCGGCGAGTACCTGCTGGGTCGCCTCATCGCTGCCGTCGTCGACGACAAAGATCGGCAAGCCGTGCACCGCCAGACGGGCGACGGTCGCGCCAATCGCGTCCTTGTGGTTGTAAATCGGAATGACGATGCACGGGGCGAAGCTCATCACGCCGGCTCCCGATACACGATCACGCCCGACGCGCATTCACGGCCGCTCAAGCGGTACGCGAACTGCACGCGCCGACGCTCGGCGTCGTGGGCGAGCGTGAGATTCAGCACCGCGCCCGGCGGCACCGGCGCCATGAACTTGAGCCGGTCGATCGACGCCAGCGTGCGCACGGCGGGCACGTGTTCGGTGGCCAGACGCATCGCCCAGTGCACCTGGACCACGCCCGGCAGAATCGGCAGACCGGGGAAGTGGCCGGCGAAATGCACGAGCGTGGGCGGCACGCGCAGTTCGTAGTGCAGCGTGTCGGCGCTGCGGGTTTCGGCGAGCACTTCGACACCGTCCGCGCGTGCCTCGAAGGCAGCGGCAAGTGCAGCCGCCGGCAGTTTGCCGCGTGCGTCGAACGGCAACATGAGGCGAAAACGCCAATGACGCGGCAGCACTACCAGGTCGAAATATGCGGCGAGATGCCGGCGCAGCGTTTTCGCGAGCGACACACGGCCTTCGCCGCGCAATGCCTCGCTGCCCGCTTCGGTCAGCGCCACCACGGCGCCGACGCGCTCGCGCGAAGCGCCTGCCAGCGGCACGAGCGCCGCCTGGGCGACATACGGGTGCAAGGCCAGCCGCGCTTCGAGCTCCGGCAGCGACACGCGCTTGCCGTCCAGCTTGAGCACGCGATCGAGGCGGCCTCGCAGGCGGAAGCGGCCGTCGATATCGAACGCGATCTTGTCGTCAGTACGATGCCAGCCGTCGTGATCGAGATGCGGCGAGCGAACGTTCAGCGCGCCGTTTTCGTCGCAGCGCACCTCGATGCCGTTCACAGGCTGCCAGGCGTCGCTCTGATCCTGACGCCGCCACGCGATGCCGCCGGTTTCCGTACTGCCGTAAATTTCGATCGGCGCGGCGGCGTAGGCCGTTGCGTATTCCTGCGCGGCTTCAACGGCGAGTGGGCCGCCTGAAGAAAAGAACGCGCGCGGCGCCGGCGTCAACGCCGCAAAGCCCGGCAACGCGGGCCAACGCGACAATTGCGCGGGGGTAGAGACGACCACCGTGGCGCCGCACTGGTCGATCTGCGCTTGCAGATGCACAGGCTCGATGCTGATCGCGCGGTTGAACGCACGGCCCGCGGCAAGCGGCCACAACACGCGAAACAGCAACCCGTAGATGTGATGATGCGGCACGCTCGCGAGCATCGTCGCGTTGCCGACCAGCGCGCCCCATTGCTGTTCGAGCGTGTGCACTTCGGCATTGAATTGCGCAAGGGTCTTGCGGATCGGCTTGGGTGTGCCGCTGCTGCCCGACGTATAGAGCGTCAACGGGGCGTGCGGATCGATCGTGCGGGAGGTGTTTCGCGCGAGGTTATCGTCAGCATCCGCGCCTGCGTCTCGCCCGTCATGCGCGAGGTCGGCGTCGGTCAGCACGGCGTCGTACGCGTCGGCAAGATCGGCGAGATAGCCCGGCGTCGCATTGGCCGGAATCACCGGCTCCTTGCCGCAAGCGAACAACGCAAACAGCGCGCAGGCGAAATCGAACGGATCGTCGATACATAACGCGTAGCGTTGCGCGTCTTGCGTCCGGATCAACGCGACCAACGTCGAGACGCGCGCGCGAAACGCAGCGCGATCGAGCACCGTCGCGCCGTCGCGGCATACCGGCGCGTTGACGGCGCAAGCCTCATGGCTCGCCGACAACAGCTCATGCAACGCGATCATGCCGCCTCCGAACGCGCGGCTCGTGGCAGCACCACCAGATAACGCCAGATGACCTCGGCCACCAGCAACACGCCGATCAGTCCATAGGCAATCGCGCCGTTATAGAGCGACCAGCTCGCGCGGCTCCAGTACAGCGCCGTGTAAGCCGAGAAGGCGCCGTTCAGCGCAAAGAAGACGCACCACACCTGGGTCACGCGCCGCGTATGGCGCACGGCGCCCGGCGATAGATTCGGGTTGCCCAGCCGGGCGAATTTTTCGATCATCGACGGTCCACGCAGCAGCGTCGCGCCGAATGCGATCAACAGACCCAGATTGACGAGTGACGGATAGAGGCGCAACAGCAGCTCGCTGTTGGTGAACACGATGGCCGCCGACGCGCAGCTCAGCAAACCGACCACGGTCCAGTCGATCGCGGAAAGCCGCCGCAGCGAAGTCGCGACCGGACCGCTGCCGGCCCAGCGTTGCAGCCACAAAATGGCAAACAGCATGCAACCGACATAGCGCGGCGTGTCCCAGCGCCAGGCACACAGAATCAGCGCGGGGTACGCGAGTTTCAACAGAACCTGCACCACCGTTTTGCCCCGGTGGCGCTCAGTGCCAGGCGATGCCTCGCCGGGCTGGCTCGCCGCCGCTTGCATTCGCGAGCGCACGGATGGCATCAGCCTTGTGCCGCCAGCAGGGACTCAACCGCACCGATCACGTCGCCGACCGTGCGCACCGACTTGAATTCTTCCGGCTTGATGCGGCGGCCGGTCATTTCCTGCAGTTTGATCGCGAGGTCGACGGCGTCGATGCTGTCGAGATCGAGGTCTTCGAAGAGATGCGCGTCGGGCGTCACACGCTCGGGTTCGATCGCGAAGTTCTCTTTGAAGATGGCGCGGATGCGTTCAAGAATCTCTGCCTCGGACACGATTAATCCCCTTTTTTTGTGGTTTCGTTCACAGCATGCACTGCTTCGCGTTGACTCGCTACGAGCGCGGCCAGCGTGCTGATCGAGCGGAAGTGATCGCGGGTGCGTTCGTCGTTCGCTGCAATCGTCAGTCGATAGTGTTTGCGCAGCACGATGCCGATCTCGAGCGCGTCGATCGAATCGAGACCGATGCCGTCGGTATCGAACAACGGGGCGTCGTCGTCGATATCGGCCGGGCTCAGGTCTTCCAGATCGAGGGCTTCGATTAGGAGCTGCTTAATTTCCAGTTTTAAAGAATCCATAGTCGAACAGGTGCTGAGTAATGTGTGCTTCGATGGCGCTGGTCACGCTGCGCGCCGCGAGAGACGGTGAAGTGTCGTGGTCCGGAAGCCGCTCGACGCCAACCGGCGCGAGCACGTTCACACGGATGCGAAAAGCGCGCGCCGGTACGTCGTACCAGCGCATCTGCTTGGTGAAGGCCGGCGGGTTGCAATCCATCAGCACCGGCACGATCGGCGCGCCGACTTTCAACGCCATGTGCGCGAAACCGCGTGAAAACGCGTGCAGCCGGTTCGGCGCCGGACTGCGCGTGCCTTCGGGAAAAATAATCATCGTGTAGCCCGCTGCGAGTTGCCGCGCGCCGGCCTCGACAAGCTCCGAGGGATCGGCATTGCTCACATATTCCGCCGAACGCACGATTCCCCAAAAACAGGGATTACCCCAGTGCGCGTTTTTCACGACACAACAGGCACGCGGTGTGAGCGACAACAGCACCATCACGTCAAGGTAGGTGGGGTGATTGGCGACCACGATCGCCGGGCCGCCGGCGCGCAATGCCTCTGCGCCCGACACCTCGAGCTCCATCACGCCGATGCGCTGCAACACCGCGACGAGCGCGCGGAAAAACCAGTGGATCACGGTCGTTACCGCCAGCTGACGCGACGCACGATGCGGCCACAACCAGGCGAGCGGGAACACCAGGACTGAAAACAGCAGGCCGCAGATGCCGAACACCACGAAGGCCATGCCGGTCGCGAAGAATCGCCAAAGATAATCAAGCCGCGCGTTCATGCCACCTCCAATGCCAGGTGGCGCCGGCGCCTTGCCAGACGGCGGGCTTGCCCGTTTCCAGACAATGCAGCAGCGCCTGGCTCTGGGTCGCGAAGCTTTCGGCGGGGAGCGCCGCGGCTGCGTCGGTTGTGTGGCTTGTTTTGCCGGCGCCGCTTGTATTGTCTGGGTGGCCTGCCAACGTGCACACCAGTTGCCCCATCGCTGCTTCGCCGCCCAGCAGGATGGCGATCGCGCCGCCCTGCACTTCGTCTTCGATCGCGCCGTAGGCCGGGTCCGCCGGTTCGTCGGCGTACACGAGCAACACCGGCGAGCCGGGTTGGGCAGTGTACTGTGCGTACGCCTCCAGCAGCGCGTAGCCGAGTGTCTCGGCGCCGGCCGAGATCGCGCTGGCAGCGGAACGGTCGCCGCGCGCAATGCCGAAGACGCCCGTCATTGCGTTCAGCACGGACAGGCTGAAGGCCGTGGGCGAGACCGGCTCGCCCGCGCTGATGGCGCGCAGGATGTCAGTGGTGCGCCGCAATTCGCCGTGGCGCGACGCGAACACGACCCGGATGTCGTCTTGCGTCACGCAATCATGCGCGACCTTCAGGGCAACGCGGGACAAAGTGCTCAGGCGACGGCGCACGATCGGCTCGATAAAGCCAATATCGGGTGCGGCAGTTGCGGCGGCAGGCCAGCTAGACCAGCGAGCGACCGGAATGATCCAGTGCAGATCGGGCATATCGGTGTTCGCGCGTAGAAGCGAGGAGAGACTGAGGGCGCCTGACGGAATACTCGACCGTCACAGCGTGCGCGCCGCGCGGAGCGGCAGTCTCCAGCGGGGGGTCAAGCCAATCTTCTTATATAGGGTTCAGCAATTTAACGGCACTTGGCCCCGGTTATTGAGGTGCCTTTGCCAATTGGGCTGCAGGATTGTCTCGGGCTCCCTATGGTCGCGGGAATCATACTGAATATTCTGGATTAAATCAGCCACAAAAGACGTATCTATCTGTATCCGTATCGCAGGTGCGACGGATGACTGGACAACGCCGGTACGCAGGCCTGGCGGCACCTGGTGCATCCGCGATGAGAGTTGAAAGCCCCCGGCACCGCGTTTGCGGGCCAACTCGGCGGCGCGCCGTATCCCCGAATAGCCGCAATACTTTCGTTTAACTTTCTAAATGGGGCGTTTCGTTTCGGAACATTTCAAGGCTTCGGCGCGACCGCGGTGACGTTCTTCCTGGCGCACAGGATGACAAGACGGAAATTGCGACCGAGGCCCTCGCCGCGCACGTTCACGATTTCTTCGGTGTGTCAGCCGGCGTCTTGCTCGCGAAGCAAAACGGCCCGGCAGGAATGACCTGCCGGGCCGCTTTTCGTTGCGCCGCAGCGCATGCCGTTCGACACAACAAACTCAACCCAACGATTTACCGCTTACTGCACGGCCTCCACGCCCGACGCTGACGCCGGCGCGGCCGCGCCGCCCGTCGTAGCGACTTCGTTTGAGATCGCGCCGTTCTTGTCGACGGGAATCTTCACGGTATGGACCACCCCGTTGCCGAGCGGAAAATCGGCCAACGCGCTGCGCGCCAGATACGGCATGGCCCTCACCAGCGACGACTCGCCGCCCGAGTTGCGCGCCGTCACGTTATAGACCTCCTTGCCGCTGGCACGCTCGGTGATCCGCACGCCGAGCAGATGCGTGAAAATCGGGTAGCTCTGATTCACGTATGCGGTTGGAAACGGGCCCCATGGGCCCCACGGATCGAACGGCCGGCCCCAATACGGCGCCGGCCAGGGGTTGTAATACACCGGCTGCGCGACCGTCACCATGTCCGAGCGAATCCCGTACGACAGCCCCACGAGATAGCGCGCCTGTGAAGCGTCGACCTGACGGAACGCGTGCGTGGCGAGTTCGCTGCCGACAAAGCGCTCGTACGTGCTGAGTTCGAGATTGTTCTGCTGATCCGCCGCACGCGTGAACGCGTAAGTACGGGAAGCGTCAGTGCCGCTCCAGTCGGAAAACGCCGTGACCTGGGTGGTCACGTAGGTCGTACAGCCGGACAGCAACACCGTCAGCGTGGCCAGCAGCAGCGTGGCGCGGCGGGTCCATCGATCGATTTTCATGGTCTACCTCGTCGTGCCTGTTATTGCCAGTCTCGACCGGGTTCGTTTGCGGCAGCCGTTGCTGCGCGGGCGCCCGATAATACGCTGACCTGGCGATTCGGTAAAAAGTTCGGCCCGCACGATCCGCCGAGCCTTTGTACAATGGCTCGACAAGCCCGGCTCGCGCGCCATGAGCACGCCTGACGGCTCGAGTCCCATCACTACAGAACGCCATGGCCGATACCGCAACGCCCAATGTGATCCGCCGCGCCGATTACGCGCCGCCCGCCTTCCTGATCGACACCGTCGCGCTGGAGTTCGATCTGGTCCCCGAACGCACCCTCGTCAGGAATACGATGCGTGTGCGCCGCAACCCGGACGCGTCCCACGCCGCCAATCTCGAACTGATGGGCGAACAACTCGAGTTCGTCGGCGCCGCGATCGACGGCGCCCCGTTCGCCAACGCGCATGCGCACGAGCACGGCCTCACGCTCGACAACGTGCCGGACAACTTCGAACTCACGCTCACCAGTGTCTGCAATCCGGCGGAAAACACCACGCTGTCGGGTCTGTATGTGTCGGGCGGCAACTTCTTCACGCAGTGCGAGGCCGAGGGTTTTCGCCGCATCACCTATTTCCTCGACCGCCCGGACGTGATGGCGACCTTCACGGTCACGCTGCGCGCGAACAAGGCTGATTATCCGGTGTTGCTGTCGAACGGCAATCTGCTCGAACAAGGCGATCTGCCGGACGGCCGCCATTTCGCGCGCTGGGAAGATCCGTTCAGGAAGCCGAGCTATCTGTTCGCGCTGGTCGCGGGCAAGCTCGTGGCGCTCGAAGAGCGCGTGAAGAGCGGCTCGGGCAAGGAAAAGCTGCTGCAGGTGTGGGTCGAGCCGCACGATCTGGACAAGACGCGTCATGCAATGGATTCGCTGATCAACTCGATCCGCTGGGACGAGGCGCGCTTCGGGCTGGAACTGGATCTGGACCGCTTCATGATCGTCGCGGTGAGCGACTTCAACATGGGCGCGATGGAGAACAAGGGGCTCAACATCTTCAACACGAAGTACGTGCTGGCGAACCCCGAAACGGCAACCGACACCGACTTCGCGAACATCGAGGCGGTGGTCGGCCACGAATACTTCCACAACTGGACCGGCAACCGCGTGACCTGCCGCGACTGGTTCCAGCTGAGCCTGAAAGAAGGCCTGACGGTGTTCCGCGATCAGGAGTTTTCAGCCGACATGGCCGGCGGCGCGACCGACGAAGCCGCGCGCGCCACCAAGCGCATCGAAGACGTGCGCGTGCTGCGCCAGATGCAGTTCGCCGAAGACGCGGGTCCGATGGCGCACCCGGTGCGCCCGGAAAGCTACGTCGAGATCAACAACTTCTACACGATGACGGTCTACGAGAAGGGCTCCGAAGTCGTGCGGATGTATCAGACGCTGTTCGGCCGCGACGGTTTTCGCAAGGGCATGGACCTGTACTTCGAGCGTCATGACGGGCAGGCCGTGACCTGCGACGATTTTCGTCACGCGCTGGCCGACGCGAACGGCCGCGATCTCGCGCAGTTCGAGCGCTGGTATAGCCAGGCCGGCACGCCGCGCGTCTCGGTGCGCACGCAGTACGACGCCGCGCAGCAACGCTACAGCGTGACACTCACGCAAGGTTATGGCGAAGGCGCAGCCGCCGCGCGCGAAACGCAAAAGGGGCCGCTGCTGATTCCGTTCGCGATCGGCTTGATCGGCAAGAACGGCGCGGATCTGCCGCTGCAACTGGAAGGCGAAGCGCAGGCCGGCAACGCGACCACGCGCGTGCTCGAATTCACGCAGACCGAACAGACCTTCACGTTCGTCAACGTGGCAGAGGAGCCGCTGCCCTCGCTGCTGCGGAATTTCTCGGCGCCGGTGATCGTCGAATACGACTATTCGGCCGATCAACTGGCGTTCCTGCTCGCACACGACAGCGATCCGTTCAACCGTTGGGAAGCCGGCCAACGGCTCGCCACCCGCGAGCTGCTGACGCTCGCCGGGCGCGCCGCCACCGGCGTGCCGCTGCAACTCGACGACTCGGTGGTCGCCGCGTTCGCCCGCGTGCTGACCGATGAAACGCTCTCGCCTTCGTTCCGCGAGCTGGCGTTGATGTTGCCGTCGGAAGCATATCTGGCCGAACAGATGGCCGAATCGAATCCGGCGGCCGTGCATGCCGCACGGCAGTTCGTGCGCAAGCGCCTCGCGAATGCGCTCAGGAAGGACTGGCTCGCCGTGTACGAAAAGCACCGCACCCCGGGTGCGTACGAAGCAACGCCTGAGGCCTCCAGTCACCGTGCGCTGAAGAATCTTGCGTTGTCGTATCTCGCGGAACTGGACGATCCGGCTGAGGCCGTCCGGCTTGCCTCCGCGCAGTACGACGCGGCCAACAACATGACCGACCGCTCGGCGGCGCTCTCAGCCTTGCTCAACGCAGCGGCGGCGAATGGCGGCAGCGTTCAGGCGCAGCAGGCGTTGGAGGACTTCTACCGGCGCTTTGAAAAGGAACCCCTCGTCATCGACAAGTGGTTTGCGTTGCAAGCTACCCAACGCGGCAGCGCGCAACGTCCAGTGATCGAGATCGTGCGCAAGCTGATGGCGCACCCGGCGTTCAACCTCAAGAACCCGAACCGCGCGCGCTCGCTGATTTTCAGCTTCTGTGCGGCGAATCCCTCGCAGTTCCATGCTGAAGACGGCTCGGGTTACGCGTTCTGGGCCGACCAGGTGATCGCGCTCGACGCGATCAATCCGCAAGTGGCCGCCCGCCTCGCCCGCTCGCTGGAACTGTGGCGCCGGTTCACGCCGACGCTGCGTGACGGCATGCGCGCGGCGCTGGAGAAAGTGGCCTCGCAGGTGAAATCGCGCGACGTGCGCGAGATCGTGGAGAAGGCATTGGCGTGACGCTCATCTGACAGCGCCTCCCGCATCGAAAAGCCGGCACGCGTTGCCGGCTTTTTTTCGTCCTGAATGTCGCCGCGATGTCGCCGCGATGCCGCCGCGATGCAGCGCACGGACCTCGACGTTAGCCATCT
>NZ_JAXDPY010000173.1:0-3885 GCF_034668105.1 Paraburkholderia sp.
TGACCGTCACGCGGCGCAGTTCCAACGTGCCGACGCCAGGCGTAGCGACGCCCGGAGTACCGACGCCCGGCGTGCCGACGCCCGGCGTGCCGACGCCCGGCGCATTCTCCGCAGGACGCACGACCCACACGGCCGGCTGCGTGCCGTCATGAAACAGCGCGGTGGCCGGTACGGTGAAGGCACTCGGCTGGCTCGCAGCTGAATTGCCAGCAGGGTTGGCAGCCGAGTTCGAGGGCGAAGGCGCGGCGAGCGCGATATCGGCGGTCATGCCGAGACGCACGTCCGGTCCGGGATTGTCGAGCGTGAGTTTGGCGCGGTAAGTGCGGCTTTGCGGATCGGCGGCGGGCGACACTTCGCGCACCCGCGCGCTGAAGCTGCGGCCGGGCAGCGCGGCCAGCGTGACCTTCGCGGTTTGCCCGACCGACAGCGAGGCCAGCGCGCTTTCGGGCACGTCGCAGACCACGTCGATATCGCCGCTCCATGCGAGGTTATAGACGGCCTGGCCCGCCGACACATTCTGGCCGGTGTCGGCCTGTTCGGCGGTGATCACGCCGGCGTGATCGGCAATGAGCGTGGTGTATTGCAACTGGTCTTTCGACAAGGCCGCCTGTTGCGTGGCCTGATCGCGTTGCGCGGCGGCGGACGCGTAGGCGTTGGTGGTCTGTTCGAGCTGCGCGGGCGCGATCAGGTTTTCTTTTGCCTGGGCCTGGTCGCGATCGAGTTGCTGCTTCGCATACACGAAGCTGTGTTGCGCGGCTTCGAGTTGAGCCTGCGCGCCGGCGGCATTCTTCTGGGCGTCCGCGGGATCCAGCCGGGCGAGTACCTGCCCGTTCTTCACCACGTCGCCCAGGCGTACGCGCCGCTCGATGATCTTGCCGCTGACGCGAAACGATAACGGCGTGGCATAGCGCGCCTGCACTTCGCCGGGCAACGATGCCGCAGCCGTGGCGCTACCGTCCGCATGCACGGCGACGGCGACCACCGGACGCGGCGCGGGCGTGGCGGGTTCTTTCTTCGAGCATGCGGCGAGCGTGACGATGCCGGCGATAGCGAGGGCGAATGCCGCGCGGCGCAAGCGCGCCGGACGGGCATGCCGATGGAACTGCTGGCGCATCGCAGACGATGCGGGAGGACCGGGACGCTTCACAATTACCCCAACTGGAGACAGCGAACGAACACGGCAAGCCGCAGCGGCCCGCCAGCGAAGACGCACAGCCGAAACATGCAATTGGCATACGCGTCTGACTTCGAATGGATGAGTGCATTCTAATACACACCTGTATTTGAATGTTGTCATGAATTCGGATTCTTTTCGGTGCTAGACTTGCGCCCATGAAACGGCAACGACTTACACGTGAGCAGAGCAAGGACCAGACGCGTCAGCGTCTGCTCGACGCTGCGCAAACGATTTTTATGAAGAAAGGCTTTGTCGCGGCGAGTGTCGAAGACATCGCCGGGGCGGCGGGCTATACGCGCGGCGCGTTCTATTCGAACTTCCGCAGCAAGAGCGAGTTGTTCCTGGAACTACTGCGGCGCGACCACGAGACCATGCAGGCGGGGTTGCAGGCGATCTTCGAAAACGCGGCCTCGCGCGAAGAGATGGAAGCGCGCGTGCTGCACTACTACAGCAGCCTGCATCGCGAGAACAAGTGCTTCCTGATGTGGGTGGAGGCCAAGCTGCTCGCCGTGCGCGACGGCCGCTTCCGGCTGCGCTTTAACGCGTTCATGCACGAGAAGCTCGAACAGTTGAGCGCGTACATCCGCGAATTTTCGACGCGAGTCGGCACGCCGCTATTGCTGCCGGCTGAGACATTGGCAATGGGCTTGATGGGCTTGTGCGACGGCGTGCAGTTCTTCTACACGGTCGACCCGCAGAACGTGCCGGCGGAGATGGCTGAACGAGTGCTGGCGGGATTTTTCGCGCGCGTGGTGTTCGGGCGCGACGCGTAGATAAATGCGGACAAATGCCGGCAGGTGAATGCCTGCCGGTCAGTACCGGCGAATCAGTTCGTCGGCAACTGTGCGCAGGCGTCCGCAACGGGGGAGGCGCAGACGAATGAATACTGCCCGCTGTAGCGCAGGGCCTCTTCACCAACGTGCAAGACGACCTTGATGTCCGGGCACCGTTCGTAAGCGATGAAGGCCGAACAGGCTGCGGCGGACCAGCAAACGAGTGAAAACGCGATTTTTTCGAAGAGCTGAAGACGAGGTGGCATAGCGATTAATTTCCTTTCGGGCGCTATGTTACCAGCAGCTAAGGGTTTATACCTAGCTATTTTCCTTAATAGACTTCGCAATAATGCCGCGCGTTGGAATCTGACCGGAATGTCACGTTCGGGTCAGGGTTGGGACATGGTCGGATCGATACAATCGGATCGTTGGGCAAACCCGCGCGCGCCTTGCCGCTCGGGTCGACACAGGCGTGGTTGCGCCGGCCCGGCTTTACCGAGGCAGGAGTCGTCCCATGAATCAATTGCAATCGATGCGCGTGTTCGTCAAAGTGGCCGATCTCGGCAGTTTTGTCCGCGCGGCCAGCACCCTGGAACTCTCCACCGCCGTCGTCACGCGGCATGTTGCCGATCTGGAAGCGCGCCTCGGCACCCGCCTGCTCAATCGCACGACGCGCCGTCTCTCACTGACCGAATCCGGCACGACTTATCTGGAGCGCGTGCGCCATATTCTCGACGACCTCGAAGGCGTCGAGCAGATGGTGGTGGCGCGCAATCACGAACCGGTCGGGACTTTGCGTATCGTCGCCCCGGTGGTATTCGGGCTGCATAGCCTCGCGCCGGTGGTGCAGTCTTACTCGGCGTGCTATCCGGATGTGCGGCCTGACGTTACGCTGGCCGATCGCCATGTCGATCTGGTGGAAGAAGGTTTCGACGTCGGCATCATGGTTGCGCGGCAGATGCGCAGCGCGAGCATCGTCACGCGGCGCCTGACTACCGGCTACATGACGGTCTGCGCGACCCCCGCCTATCTCGCGCAGCACGGCACGCCGACCCGGCCGGAAGATCTGTTGATGCATCCGTGTCTGAGCCGGCCCGCCGAGCAGGGTGGTGACGAACGGGTGTTCACCGGACCCTCGGGCGAGGTTCGCGTCCGGCCGACCAACGCGATTGCGGCGAACAATACGGAAATGCTGAGGCAGTTTGCGCTGCTGGGCATGGGCGTGGCAATTCTGCCGAGCTATCTGATTGGCCGCGATCTGGCGTCTGGGCGTCTCGTGCCGTTACTCGGCGATTACCGCTTGCCGCAAATCGAAATCACGATTGCTTACCCAAGCCGCCTTCATTTGCCGGCAAAAGTGCGCACCTTTATCGATCATCTGGTCGAGCATTTCAGTCAGACCGACGCTCGCGCGCGCGATCCACGCGCCGGGGTGCCGCGCCGCGCGGTGGCCGGCTCCCCGGTGTATGCCGCTGACCTGCCGGTATCCGCGCTGCCGGGCGACGCGGCGCGGCCGAAGCAGCGGGCCTCGCGCCCGGGAATCGTGGTGTCGTCGCTGTGACGGGCGCGCGGTGCACGCGGCGAACGCGTGCGTCGGCCTAGATCCACAGATCGTTTGCCGCGGTGCGTTCGTTGTTTTCTTCGCCGGTGTTCTTCACGCCGCGCGGTTCGATCAGCAGCAGCTTGACCTCGTGTTCTGCGTACGGCTTGTGCTCCGTGCCTTTGGGCACCACGAACATTTCTCCTGCCGAGAGCAGCACGGACCCCTCGCGCATGTCGATGCGCAATTGACCGTCGAGCACGATAAACGTCTCGTCCGTCTCGGCGTGCTGATGCCAGATAAAGTCGCCTTCGATGCGGACCAGCTTGAACTGGTAGTCGTTCATTTCCGCAATGACGCGCGCTTGCCACTGGTCGCTGAAGAGCGCCAGCTTT
>NZ_JAXDPY010000174.1:0-5745 GCF_034668105.1 Paraburkholderia sp.
GCCCGGCATGGAAATTTTGTAAACGATGGTTTATGTTCGCGATCTGCGTAGCCCGCGGTAGCCGCTTTTTGCTCCTTACCGCTTCCCCTTCCTCACCACCATCCACCGCGGCGACTTGAACCGCACAATGCTCATATAGAGCCACACATAAGTCGCTGCAAACACCACCACGAAACAGAACAGATGCAACGTATGCCGCCAGAACAACGTCGCCGGCACAACCGCAATCAAACATAGCAACCAGAGGTAAGGCGACGTCAGCGAGTTCCGCCGCGTCAATTCCCGCGCCGTTCTAGTCCCCACCGCCCAACGCATCAAGCGCTTATAAACGAGCATATGCAGATGCACGCCATCGGGAATCCCCGGCGACATCCCGCGAATAAACTTCTTCCGATAGATCGAGAAGCAGGTCTCGAAGATCGGGTACATGAAAAGCAGCACCGGGTACCACGCCGATACATCGCGGTTGCGCATCACCAGCATGATCGATAGCTCGGCGAGGATGAAGCCGATGAAATACGCGCCGCCGTCGCCGAGGAAAATCAGTCCCGCCGGGAAATTCCAGATGAAGAAGCCGAGTACCGCGCCCATCATCATGAACGACGCCGACAGCACGATCGGATCGGACACCTGGAACGCCACGTAAGCGAGCGACGCGAACATCATGAACGCGACCATCGAGGCAAGGCCGTTGAAGCCATCAATGATATTGATCGCGTTGGCGAGCGCCGCGACCGCCAGCACCGTGACCGCGCAGGAGATCACCGCATAAGACAGCAGAAAGTCCAAAGGCGGCACGCTGATACGCGTGACGGCGATATCCAGCAGGAAGTAGGCGAGAGCGGCGGCCGCCATCGTGCAAACGAGCCGCGCGAGGGGCGACACGCGCTTGGTCAGATCCTCGATCAATCCCGAGCCGAACGCCGGCATGCCGCACGCGATCAGCCCCAGGATGCCGCCCGACACCGCGGGATACGCATGATGCAATTGCACGGCGGACACGATCAGCCCGATCAGAATCCCGGTCCCGCCGATGCGCGGCACCGGGCGCACATGGAATTTCTGCACGCCGGCCAGATCGGTATCGGTGGAGAATTTTTCATGCAAATGGGCATAGCGCACGATCAGCAGCGTGATCAGCAGCGAAACGAGAAAACCGAGCGCAAAACTAAGCATGAAAGTGGGCCTGAGCGAAGACGCCGAATTATACAAACGAAACGCAGGCCGTCCCGAAAAGCGGCACTTGCGCCGATGTCGCTAAAAATCCCAGATAGTGCGCTTGAATCGCCCGCAAACCCTTGTCCGTTATGGATTTCACCTATGTAAGGAAGTCTCGCGAAGGCCGTTAACCTGGATGCGGCGAAGTATAAATTGCGGGCGAAAGGACGGTCGCCGGTATATCGCGGGGTTCGCCGCCGATCCATAAGACGTTCCGGAGACTCAATGCTTAACAACCTCACCATTCGTGGCGGCCTGACGCTCGTGATCAGCGTATTCGTCGCTTTCCTGCTGATCGTGATCGGCGTGGGCTACGGCGCGCTCAAGCTCGCCAATGGCAGCCTCGACGAAACCCAGCATAGCGGTGTGGCGCTGTCGCATCTGAAGGCAAGCTCGGAGAAGCTGCTGCAAGTGCAGCTCGCGCTCGGCACCTATCAGACGCTGTTTAGCGTCGGCAAGCAAACCGACGACCTGTTGCCGGCCGCGCACAAGGTGCTGGTCGAGTCGAACAAGGACTTCGCCAATTACATGGCCGCCCCGTTTGCAAGCGACGCCGAAAAGAAGCTCGCGCAGAACGTCGCGCAGGCGCGCAGCGCGCTCGTCGATCAGGCGATCGAGCCCGAGTTCAAGGCTTTGACGGATTTCGACTTCAACACCTTCCGCAATATTCAGGGCGAAACGGCGAACAGCTTTTACGCGGCCTATTCGAAAGCCATCGACGGGCTCGAGCGTTTGCAGATGGACAGTCAACGCCAGCAATCTCAGACCGCGGCCCAGCGGTTCCAGATGGCGACGCTGCTGTTCGGCGCGATCGGCGCGGTTGCCATCGTGATCGGTGTGATGGCGCGGATCGGTTTGTCGGCAGCGGTGATCAAGCCGGTCAATGTGACCATCAAACACTTCGAGCGCATTGCCGCGGGAGATTTGACGATCTCAATCGGGAGCAAGTCACGCAACGAAATGGGGCAGTTATTGAGCGCGCTGACGAAGATGCGCGATGGCCTCGTCGAGACGGTATCGAAGGTGCGCGGCAGCACGACGGCGATTACGCATGGCGCGAACGAGATCGCCTCAGGCAACGCCGACTTGTCGTCGCGCACCGAGCAGCAGGCGGCGGCGCTTCAACAGACCGCGGCGAGCATGGAGCAACTGTCGGCAACGGTGAAGCAGAACGCCGACAACGCGAAGCAGGCGAACCGGTTGGCGCAGGGTGCGTTGGAGACGGTCACGCGTGGTGGTGCCGTCGTGTCGCGCGTCACCGAGACGATGGACGGAATCACCGAGTCGTCGCGTAAGGTGGCCGAGATCATCGGCATGATCGAGGGGATTGCCTTTCAGACCAACATCCTCGCTTTGAACGCGGCCGTCGAGGCAGCCCGCGCGGGGGAACAGGGGCGTGGCTTTGCGGTCGTCGCCTCCGAAGTTCGCAGCCTCGCGCAGCGCTCCGGCTCGGCGGCGAAGGAGATCAAGGAATTGATCGGCGAATCGGCCGCCAAGGTAGAACACGGGGCGTTGCTCGTGTCGGATGCGCAGAAAACGATTCACGAAGCCATGGATGCGGTTCAACGCGTCACGGGCGTCATGAATGAAATCGAGGCGTCAGCGCTCGAACAGAGCGACGGGATCGAACAGGTCAACAAGGCGGTCTCCCAGATCGACGAAGTCACCCAGCACAATGCGGCGCTCGTCGAAGAGGCCGCGGCGGCGGCCAAATCGCTGGAAGAGCATGCGGTTGCGTTGCGTGACGCGGTGGCGGTGTTTCGGGTGGCGGATTAGAGCGCCGGGATCTCAATGACGCCGTTCCCGACTACGAGTGCCAAGTCTTCTCCGCTCGCCCATACGTGTCTTCGAATCGCACGATGTCATCTTCTCCGAGATAGGCACCAGATTGGACTTCGATTAACTCTAGCGGGATCTTGCCGGGGTTCTTCAGACGGTGCGTGATTCCCAATGGAATATAGGTCGATTGGTTCTCTGTCAGGATGATCTCGTTTTCACCGTTCGTAACGAGGGCTGTGCCCTTTACGACAATCCAGTGCTCGGCACGGTGATGATGCATCTGCAGACTCAGTTGCGCGCCCGGGCGGACGACGATGCGTTTGACCTGGAAGCGGTCACCGTTGTCGATGCCTTCGTATGAGCCCCAGGGACGTGCCACACGACGGTGCGTGACTGACTCGTGACGCCCCGCCGCATTGAGCTGAGCCACGATCTTCCTGACGTCCTGCACCTGATTCCGATGGGCGACCAGCACGGCGTCAGCGGTCTCGACGATGACGACATTATCGAGGCCGATGGCGGCCACCAGTCGATGTTCCGCGCGCACATATGAGTTGGTCATCGCTTCGGTGAGGACGTCGCCGAGAAGCGAATTACCCTGGACATCGTGTTCTGCGATATCGGCAAGCGCAGTCCACGAGCCGATATCGTTCCAGCCGAGCTCCGTTGTGGCAATGACCGCGGCGCGTTTCGTTTTCTCCATCACGGCGTGGTCGATCGAAACATTCGGGCAGGAGGCGAAGGCTTCAGCGTCGAGACGAGTGAAGTCGTTGTCGAGCTGCGCCCCATTGAGTGCAAGTTCTGCCTGCGCGGCGATTTCTGGCTCGTAAAGGCACAGCTCTCTCATGAAGGTCGAAGCCTGCAGCATGAACATGCCGCTGTTCCAGAAGTAGCCGCCTTCGCCAAGGAAACGCTGCGCCGTGGCTTCGTCCGGTTTTTCGACGAAGGCGTCTACTGAGAATGCATGGATGTCTTCGCCAAGCTGCGCGCCGGCACGGATGTAGCCATAGCCAGTGTGTGGCTGGGTTGGAGCAATACCGAAGGTGACCAGATAACCGTCTTTGGCGATCTGAGCGGCGGCTTCGACCGCTTCCACGAACGCCGCTTCGCCGGTAATCACATGATCCGACGGCAGGACGAGCAGGAGGGATTCCGCGGATTCGCGCATCGCTGCCAGCGCTGCAATTGCAATGGCAGGCGCGGTGTTACGGCTGACAGGCTCCAGGATGATCGATGCCGGTGCTATATCGACTTGTCGGAACTGTTCGGCGACCAGAAAGCGCTGTTCATTATTTGTGACAACGATGGGGGCCGCAACGTTCCTGATACCTCGCAGGCGCAATGCAGTTTGTTGAACCAGGGTGTTTTCGCCGGTCAACCTGAGATATTGCTTCGGGTATCCTCCCCGTGACATTGGCCAAAGTCGGGTACCGCTTCCACCGCAGAGAATCACTGGATGAATGGTCATGGTCTTACTTCCTGTCTATGGTTCTTTGTATTCGTGCATATTAGTGCGGGTATCAAACGTCTCATTGAGTCACGGCATTGCTCATGGATATTTCCACGCCGGCGCGTCGCGATCCTGCCGTTTTCCAGTACCTACCTGTAATCGGCAGCGCGGTCGACGGCGCCAGAAATCCCGTCCAGGCGATTCTGCCCCCCCGCCCGGCGCTACGCCGATTTAAACCCCTCCGGGTTCAAAGACTGCCACCGCCAATGATCCGCACACATCCGCTCGATCCCAAACTCCGCTCGCCAGCCGATCACCTCCAACGCCGCTGCGGGATCCGCAAAACACGAAGCCACATCGCCCGGCCGCCGCGCTACGATCTCATAAGGCACGGGTTTGCCCGAAGCCTTCTCGAACGCGTTGACAACGTCGATCACGCTATATCCCTGCCCAGTCCCAAGGTTCACCACAAAGCTGGCATCACGCTTAACCAGCGCATCCAGTGCGGCCAGATGCCCGCGCGCCAGGTCCACAACATGGATATAGTCCCGCACCCCGGTCCCGTCCGGCGTTTCATAATCGCCACCAAACACGCGCAGCTTCTCCAGCTTGCCCACCGCAACCTGCGCCACATACGGCATCAGGTTGTTCGGAATCCCGGCCGGATCCTCGCCAATCAAGCCGCTCTCATGCGCGCCAACTGGATTGAAATAGCGCAGCGTCGCAATCCGCCATGAAGCGTCCGCGATCTCCAGGTCACGCAAAACCTGTTCGGCAATCAGCTTCGACTGCCCATAAGGATTGGTCGCCGAGAGCGGAAACGATTCATCGATCGGCGAGCTCTTCGGCACGCCATACACCGTTGCCGACGAACTGAACACGAACTGCTTCACGTTGCGATCGCGCATCACGCCGAGCACCGTCAGCAAACTGCCGACGTTATTGCTGTAGTACTCGATCGGTTTGGCGACCGATTCGCCCACCGCCTTCAGTGCGGCAAAGTGAATCGCGCCGGTGATCGGATGGGCGTCGAAAATACGGTTGAGCGCCGCTTCGTCGCGCGCGTCGGCTTCATAGAAGGTCACAGGCTTGCCGGTGATTTCCTCCACACGCCGCAGCGATTCGCGGTTGCTGTTCACGAGATTGTCGATTACCACGACGTCGTAACCGCCGTTCAGCAGTTCGACACAGGTGTGCGAGCCGATAAAGCCCGCGCCGCCCGTTACCAGAATCGTGCCCTTCGTGGTCATGCTGTTGCTCCGTTAAAGTAAAACGCCCGTCATTTTCTGCACCAGGTC
>NZ_JAXDPY010000175.1:0-9163 GCF_034668105.1 Paraburkholderia sp.
CATCATGCAAAAAATAATCCCCCGTAAAGCCATCGCAGATGCGGCGACAACATTGCACGCGCTTTATGGAAGCCGTTCCAAACTCAATACACCAGGAAGCCGGCAGGGTGGGGGAGGGCTCGGAGGAACTTCGGGCGGGGCCATTGGGACTTCGGGTGGGGGGACGTCGGGGGGTACTTCGGGGGGTACTTCGGGGGGTACATCAGGTACGACATCGGGTACTACGTCCGGCACAACTTCGGGCACGACCTCCGGTACCACGTCCGGCACAACTTCGGGCACGACCTCCGGCACCACGTCCGGCACAACCTCGGGCACGACCTCCGGGACCACGTCCGGCACAACTTCAGGCACATCCTCCACCCCGATCGGCAATGTCGTCACTCAAGGCGGCAATCTCATCACCGCAGTCGGCACGACGGTCGCCGATACGGGCAGCAGGATCAGCGGCACATCCGTCCCCGGCATCAACGGCGCCACCACCACCAATCTCGGCAACGCAGTCACCGATGTCGGCAACGGCGTCAAGGGCCTGGGCAATGGCGTAGCCGCCGGTCTGGGCACCTTGGGCAGCTCGACCAATCCGCTCGGACCGACGCTTACCTCGACGTCCGGCGTCGTCTCCGATGCCGGCGCCGCCGTCAAATCGGTCGGCGGTGCGGTGTCGAGCCTCGGCAGCGGGCCGCTCGCGCCGCTCGCGCCGGTGACGTCGACTTTGGGCAGCGTCGTCGGTGGCGTGGGCAGCGGCGTCGTTGCCGCTGGCTCGGGATTGAACAAGGCCCTCACCAGTGCACCGGTCCAGCAAATCGAGACGCAACTCAGCACGGCGATCAACCCGATCACCACCGCGATCTCGAATACGACGCAAACAATCGGCAACGCCACGGGTCTGGGCTCGCAGCTCAACACCCTGCTCGGCACACTCGGCAACGGACTCGACGGGGCCGGCGTGAAAGTGTCGGGCGCGACCGGCGATCAGACAGGCAAGGATGTCGGTGGCGTCGTGAGTCAGTTGGGCAAGACCGTCACGAACACCGGCGGACTGTTCACCGGCGCGACCACCAATCCGCTCGGCCCGATCACGGGTCTGCTCGGGCCGCTTGGCGGTCTCGGCGGCACGGGCAGCGGCGGTATCGGCCTCCCGCCGTTGACTGGTCTGATTGGCAACCTCGGATCGCTGGGCGGCACGGGCGGCAGCGGCAACCCGCTCGCGCCGGTCACCGGACTGCTCGGCAAGCTGGGTTCGCTCGGCGGCGCAGGCGGTAGCGGCAATCCGCTCGCGCCGGTCACCGGACTCCTCGGCAACCTGGGTTCGCTCGGTGGCGCAGGGGGCGCAGGCGGTCCGCTTGCACCCGTTACGGGTCTCGTCACTACGCTGACTTCGACGCTGGGCGGCGCCGGTGGGCAAGGTTCACCGCTTGCACCGGTAACCGGTCTCGTCTCGACGCTCACGTCGACGGTCAGCGGCGCGGCCGGCAAGAGCGCACCGCTCGCGCCGGTCACCGGCATCGTGACGGGTCTGACGGGCGGCGGCAGCGGCGGTTCGACCAGCACGAATCCGCTGGCACCCGTGACGAATCTTGTCGGCGGTTTGCTTGGCGGGGTTGCCGCTAGTAAATAAGGCTGGCAAATCGGCAGGGACGTTGCGACAGCGATTCGCCGAGCTATTCGCGGAGCGATTCGCAACAGTGATTCTGCGGCCGCAATTCGAGGGAGTAATGCTGCCGCAGCAGCAGGGGTAAGTCTGCAATCGCAATTCGCGGCAGTAGTTCTGCAACAGCATTTGCAACGCACTCGCAGCCGTGCTTCTACAACAGCATTTCGCTGCAGTAGTTCCACGCGAGAACTTCGTTACACCGCTTCGCGACAGTACTTCGGCGCAGCGGCCGGGCCTTAAAAAATAAAAAGCCCGGCCGCCTTTTATGTCATGAATACGAGGATGACATGCACTCCACCTTCGACACCGTAGCCCGCCTACAAGACTCACGTCCGCGCTCGGCAACGCCGTTTTCGATCGGCCTCACCGGCATCGTCGCCGGCCTTGTCACGCTCTGGCTGCTGCGCAACAGCACCGCGCTGGACGGCGCGTCGCGCAGCACCGTCGCCTGTCTCGCGATCATCGTTCCGATCGCCGCCTACGAGCTATTCGTCGCGCGCGTCTATCTACGCCCGAGCGCCGGTCTTGCCGCCAACGCGGTGCGGCCCTTGAGCCTCGCGCGAGTCGGTCTGCGTCTTGCCGCGCTGGCCTCTGTCTATGCAGGCATCGGTCTGCTCTACTGGCTGTTGCCGGAATATCACGGCGCGTTCTACGACCCCTTCTGGTCGCTGCTCAGCACGCTCGCGCCGTACGTGATCCTCGCGGCGCCGTTCTACTTTGCATGGATGGACCGGCATCAACGCGAGGTCGACGACGCGTATCTCCTGTGGGCGCGCCTGCTGTTTCGCGGCGAACGTCCCGCGAATTGGCGGCCCGTGCGTGAAATGCTGGCCGGCTGGATGGTGAAGGCGTTCTTCCTGCCGTTGATGATCGTCTATCTCGCCGGCAATGCGGATCATCTCAATGCGTTGCTGACCGACGCGCTGAACGCGCCGTTTTCGCTCGCGACATTCAGGTTCATGTACGACCTGTCGTTCGCGATGGACCTGATGGTCGGCACGGTAGGCTATCTGTGCACGCTACGCATACTCGACAGTCACGTGCGCAGCGCGGAGCCGACCACGCTCGGCTGGCTCGCGGCGCTGATCTGCTATCAGCCATTCTGGTCGCTGATCGCAAACCAGTACATTCACTACGAAGGCTCCATACTGTGGGACAGCTGGCTCGCTTCGCTGCCGCTTGTCCGGGTGGTTTGGGGCACGGTCATTATCGCTTTGCTGTTGTGCTATGCGCTCTCCACGATCTCGTTCGGCTTGCGATTTTCGAACCTCACCAATCGCGGCATCATCACCTCGGGACCGTACCGCTTCACCAGGCATCCCGCCTATCTCACGAAGAATCTGTCTTACTGGATGGTCACGGTGCCGTTCATCGAACCGTTGGGCTGGCGCGCCGCATTCACGCACTGCGCCGCACTCGTAGCCGTGAACCTGTTGTACTTCCTGCGCGCCAAAACCGAAGAGCGGCATCTGATGAACGATCCCGACTATCGTGCCTATGCGGAATGGATCGCGAGGAATGGATTGTTCGCGAGGATTGGACGTGTGTTTGAATAAGATAGACGCTCGCGTCAGCCGCATGAAAGGCGTACCCACACACGACGTTCGGCGAACAGCGGATGCTCGCCTCAACCGTATTGCGCCCAAGATGTCACGTAAGGTCCTGTGCTGTGGTCACGGCTCCCAATCTGGTACCAGCACGCTGGCCAGGTCAGCTTTTGGGCGCGAGAACAGGAACCCTTGCGCCAGGGCTTTTGGCCACGAACTCAACCATTGCAACTGCGCCGGGGTTTCGACGCCGTTCACTACGACCTGCACGTCAAGCACGTCGAGCAAATCCAGTACCGCCGATATCACCACGCAGGCACGAGGATCACCTGGCACCGCTGCCATCAGTTCAGGCGCGAGCGTGATGGTGTCCACGTCGAGTGCGAGCGAAGCAGGCTTTTCATAGTCGAGAGTGAACAGGCGGAAACGCAAACTCTTAACCTCGCAAAAGTATGCACATGTCGTGCCAATAAATGCGTTCACTTTGCAACTAAATCGCGAAACTCACCGATAAGCCTTATTGAACAATGACTTTGCAGCGATACGATCAAACCTGTGGCAACGTAATGTCGATCGGCAAACGTTTGTACGAATGCGAACGTTACGTAGCGTTCCGCACCGCCGTTACGGCTGCATTGCGCAGTGAGTCGAAAGCCACCGTTATCAGAGATCTCTTTTTCACGCGCTCAGAAACGCTATGAAGCATCCCGAACAAGATTGCCGAGCAACAAGCGGTGACCTAAGGTATCGCGCCGCATCAATTTAGTTTGACCGGAAAAAAAAGATTTACTAGTATCGGCAACAACGCAGCATGCAATGACTGCGACCCCACACAGTCACACAAGGCAGCAGATGCTCCAGATTCCTCTCACCGACGCCGATTGGGCGCGTGTCCAGAGTCTTTTTCCAGTGGCTCCGTCCGGGCGCGGGCGACCCCGGCGCAGCGATCGCGAGATTCTCGACGCAATACTCTGGGTTCTGCAAACAAAAGAAAAATGGCACAGATTGCCGGCAACCTTTCCGCCGCAACAGACTTGCTATCTTCGATATATGACCTGGAAGCGATCAGGCTTGCTAGACCTGGTGAATGAGCGCCTGCCCCTATGTGGCTCGGAGCTTTCGACCTGCTGAATCATTGGCAAGCATTGCTTCGCATGCCGTATCGATTCACAGGCGAACCACTGGTTCGCGGATAGTCTTCGGGCGGCCTCCATGCTCTATTGCGCGCGCTTCACAACCGTGAGATTCGCCAGCCTTTAAAGCGGAAGCCACCGATTTGAAACGGCCGATTTATTCGGCCCGAAGTCTTTCCGCCGCCGCACGCGGAAACGAGACGCTCACGTGCACGCCTTTACCACCGTCGCCCGGCTTGAGCACAATCTCACCGTGATGCGCGTCCGCGATTTCGCGCACGATCGCGAGACCCAGCCCGGTTCCGTCGGTATCCGCCGACGCCCGGAAAAATGGTTCGAACACGCGGCTGCGCGACTCGGCCGGAATGCCGGGGCCGTCGTCCAGCACCGACACGGTGACGGTGTCGGCCGACCCGCTGACCGCCACGGTGACGTGGCCGCCGCTGCCGGTATAGCGGATTGCGTTCTCCACGAGGTTGGCGATCAGCGCCTGAAGCAGGCCGCGATGCCCGGCCACCCGCGCGGGACCATTCAACTCCGCGCCCAGATCGATGTCGCGGGCTTGCGCGAGCAGCGCAAGATCTTCCGCCACTTCCATCGCGAGCGACACCAGATCGACCGTTTCCACCGCGAGCTGTGTGTTGTCCGCGGCTTCGGCCTGCGCGAGCAACAGCAGCTTGTTGGTGAGTCCGACCATCGAACGGTTACTGCGGTGCATGGCGGCGAGCGCTTCGTCGAGCGCGGGATTCAGGCCGTCCTGCTGACGCGCGAACTGCAACTGCGTGCCGAGCAACGTGAGCGGCGTACGCAACTGGTGCGCGGCGTCGGCGATAAAACGCCGTTGTGCGGCTACCTGAACGCCGAGCCGCGCGATGCATTGATTGATCGCTTCGACGATAGGCCGCAACTCGGTATGCAGGCGTTCGACGCGAATCGGCTCGAGTTGCATCGGATCGCGGTCGACCACGTCCTCCTTCACTTTCATCAGCGGCCGCAGTTCAAAGGTGAGGCCGATGCAGACGAGTGCGACCGCCAGCACGATCATCTCGATCTGCCGCACGAGTTGCGGCTGCCATAACTGCTGCGCCATCGCATCGCCCGAGCGGACGGTCTTGCCGACGGTGACCCGCACGCGGCGCGTCGCGCCGTTGTCGTACATGAGACGTACCAGGCCGACCGCCCGCACCGGCTGGCCGTTAAGTTCGGCATCGTAGTGATCGGCCGTGTCGGGCGAGAGCGGCGCGCGTTGCGGAAAATCCGGTATGCCCGCCAGCAGCCGGCCATCGTCGACACTCACGCTGTAGAACACCTGATCGTGATACGGCGACACGAACACTTCCAGCGCGGCGGGCGGCACGTCCACGCGCAGAAAACCGTCTACCCATTCCACTTCGCCGGCGATCATCCGCGCCGATGAAATGAGCTGATTGTCCTGCACAAGATCCGCGGTGCGCCGCGCGTTGTCGTACTCGGCCTTGCCGGTAACGAACACGTATAACGCGAGCGGCAGCAGCAGCCACCACAGCAGACGCATGCGCAGGCTATTGGTCATCTTCTTTCTTGCGCAGCAGATAGCCCAGCCCACGCAATGTGACGATCGCCGCCGAACTGCCGTCGAGCTTCTTGCGTAGCCGTGAAACGTAGATTTCGACCGCGTCCTCGCTCGGCTCGTCGGCGAGTGTGAAAATCGCGTCGACGAGTGCCGGCTTCGTCACCGTCTTGCCCAAACGCAGGATCAGCGTTTCGAGCACCGAGCGCTCGCGCGGCGTGACGTTCAGCGGCGCGCCCTTCAGTGTGAACTGACGCGTGTCGATGTCGAACGCGAGATCGCCGCACACGACCTCGCTCGATTTCGACGGCGACTGACGCCGGATCGCCACCTTGATCCGCGCAATCAGCTCGCGCACCTCGAAAGGCTTGACGAGGTAATCGTCCGCGCCGGCGCCGAGCAGTTCCACTTTTTCATCGATCGAACCGCTCGCCGTCAGGATCAGCACCGGCGTGGCGTCGCCGCGCTGGCGCAAACGGCGCAGCACGTTCTTGCCGGACAGCTTCGGCAGATTCAGGTCGAGCAGGATCACATCGTAGTGATTGGTGCGCAGCAAGCGGTCGGCGGCGTCGCCGTCCTGCACGGCGTCGAGCGCGAATGCCTCCTGCTCCAGCATCTTCGCGAGCCAGTGCGCCAGCGTGGGGTTGTCTTCGACGAGCAGCAGCTTCATGGCGGGAACGGCGAGTGGGAGGGCAAATGAGTGCAAATGAACGGCAAAAGTCAGGACGCCGATTGTGCCGTAAAACAAGGGCCTTGCGCGCGGCGTGGGTGATTTGCGTCACACGTCATGGGGTTTTCCACGGGGGCGCCACGAGGTTGTGGTGAATTCTCGGGTTAACACCCATGATTTGCCCACTGCCCCGAAAGCTGCCAGAAGGTTTCCGGTTTTTATAATCCCCGTCATTCATCAGAAAGCGCCGCATTTCCGCACCCCGCGGCGAACAAACCTAAGGAGACTGCTTCATGCGTACCTTGCGCCAGATTGCCGCTGTTTCAGGTGTTGCGTTCACCCTTGCCGCCGCTTCAGCCGCGGCCCATGCCGAGAAGCTGACGATCATGGTCGGCGGCGCCACCAAGATCATCTATTTGCCGGCCAAGCTCACGGAACAGCTCGGCTACTTCAAGGACGAAGGCCTCGACGTCGAAATCCTCTCGCAACCGGCCGGCGTGGATGCGGAAAACGAATTGCTCGCCGGCGCGGTGCAAGGCGTGGTGGGCTTCTACGATCACACCATCGACCTGCAGAGCAAGGGCAAGGAAATCCAGGCGCTGGTGATTTTCGGCCAGGTGCCGGGTGAAGTGGAAATGGTCTCCACCAAGGCAGCGGACACGTTCAAGAGCATGGCCGACTCGAAGGGCAAGACCCTCGGCGTGACCGGCCTCGGCTCGTCGACCAGCTTCCTCACGCAATACCTCGCGCAACGCGCGGGCGTGCCGTCGACGCAATACACGCTGCTGCCGGTGGGCGCGGACAACAGCTTTATCGCCGCCATCAAGCAGAACCGGATCGAAGCCGGCATGACCACCGAGCCGACCGTCTCGCAGTTGCTGAAGACCGGCGACGCCAGGGTGCTGGTCGACATGCGCACGCTGGAAGGCACGCGCGCCGCGCTCGGCGGCACCTATCCGGCTTCGAGCTTCTACGTGCAGCGCGCCTGGGCCGAGTCGCACAAGGACGACGCGGCCAAGCTCTCGCATGCGTTCGCGAAGACGCTGAACTTCATCGCCACGCACAGCGCGGAAGAGATCGCCGCGAAGATGCCCAAGGACTACTACGGCAACAACAAGGACCTGTACGTGGGCGCGCTGAAGGCCTCTCTGCCGATGTTCACGAAGGACGGCAAGATGCCCGCGGACGGCCCGGATACCGTCCTGAAGGTGCTGTCGGCATTCAATCCTTCGGTGAAGGGTAAGCATATCGACCTCGCCAAGACCTACACCAACGACTACGTGTCGGCGGCGGTCAAGACGGCGGCGAAGTAACACCCTGGAAGCAACGCCCTCGAAACAACGCCCTATCAACATCAAGCAAACCGCGAGGCCCCCGCCGATGAATCAACCCATGTCACGCGATACGCCCGCCATCGAGCTGCGCAACGTATCGTGCCGTTTCATTTCTCCGGATGGCAAGGCGACGATCGCGTTGCGCGACTTCAGCATGTCGGTGGCGCGCGGCGAGTTTGTCGCGGTGGTCGGGCCGACGGGTTGCGGCAAGTCGACCACGCTCAGCATGATCACCGGCTTGCTGAAGCCGACCACCGGCGAAGTGCGCGTGATGGGCGCGCCGGTGGACGGCATCGATCCGCGGATCGGCTTTGTGTTTCAGGCGGACGCCGTGTTTCCGTGGCGCTCGGTGATCGACAACGTGGCGGCCGGCCCGCTCTATCGCGGTCGCTCGAAATCCGCCGCCTACGACGAAGCCAACGAATGGTTGCGCCGTGTCGGTCTCGACAAGTTCGGCAAGCACTACCCGCATCAACTGTCGGGCGGCATGAGAAAGCGCGTGGCACTGGCGCAAACCTTCATCAACAAGCCGGAAATCCTGCTGATGGACGAGCCCTTCTCGGCGCTCGACATGCAAACCCGCACGCTGATGCAGGATGAACTGCTGCAACTGTGGGGCGGCGCCGGCTCGGTGGTGTTCGTCACGCACGATCTCGAAGAAGCGATTGCGCTCGCGGATCGCGTGTTCGTGCTGACCGCGCGCCCGGCGACGCTGAAGAAAGTGTACGAAATCGATCTGCCGCGTCCGCGCGTCACGTCGGAGGTTCGCTACGACCCGCGTTTTATCGAAATCTCGCGCGACATCTGGCATGACCTGCGCGAAGAAGTGCAGATCGGTTAATCAAGGAACGGCAAACATGTCTACGACCCCTCAACAGATGATGCCTTCGGGTATCGATGCAAGCTCGCTCGCGCAAGTCGAACGCATCGCGCAAAAACGTATCCGGCAACGCCATGCGCTCGTGATCACGCTGCGGATCGTCGTGCTGGTGGTGGTGCTCGGCGGGTGGGAGTTGTCCGCGCGGCTGAAGTGGATCGACCCATTCTTCTTCTCGATGCCGACGGCGATCTTCGATCAGATCGTCGACTGGTTCGTGAACGGCACGTCGCAAGGACCGCTGTTGACCCAGGTCTGGGTGACGCTCGAGGAAACCGGCCTCGGCTTCATTATCGGTTCGGTGGCGGGCGTGTTCTGCGGCATCGTGCTCGGCCGCAACAAGCTGCTCTCCGACGTGTTCAGCCTCTACATCAAGATCGCCAACTCGATTCCGCG
>NZ_JAXDPY010000176.1:0-3712 GCF_034668105.1 Paraburkholderia sp.
TGCTATTCGCCCCCGACGCACCCGACACCGTGTCAGTCGAACCACCTGCGTTCGGTTTGCTCATCCCCGTGCCTCCTTGTCCCCCGGCGGCCCCGCCACCCGCACCTTGTGCGTAGACACTCCCAGATACACCGAGAAATAGTGCTGCAATCAAAAGTCCTTTCATCACTCTCATGGCAAATCTCCTCGAGGCCGAAGCGTTCGCTGGCACCGGAAGGTGTGCGCCCGCGTCGGCTTTACAATCCCTACAATGATGCCGACAAGAATGCCGGAGCCGCACCGTCAACAATCCGGCCGGCTAGAGCGCCAGCAAGGCCGCCAATAATTAGCCAGAAAATGATTTCATGTGAGACCGGGTCCTGTTTCCTCTCCTATAGAGGTAAGTTCGCTTTAGCGGCGAGCCAGCATTCCGATGATGAGTCCGCCGATGAGCGCCATTGCGACGGCTTTCCACGGAGCCTCATGAACGTAATCGTCAGTCGATTCAGAGGCGACACGGTACTTCGTCTTGACCGCCTCCTGTGCGCCAGCAATCTTGTCCTTCAGGTCGGACAGCGTTCGGGAACTGGTCCCTCGGTCTCCGTCGCTGCCGCTGGACTTCGCTGTTGAACCGTTGCCCTGTTGAGACGAAACAGCGGAACCGGCCGGGGTGGACGTGACGGGCGAGGACCCGTCTGCCGGAACGAGGGGTAGATTCGACTCGGTCATTTGAACCTCCATATTTTGTTTGGATGATCAATGGCTTCAGCAAGTGACGTGCCCCCCCACGGAGCATGCTGACCGCAGGTGCAGGCCGCATTTTGCGAAACACGCGGCGACTTCGCCCGCAAGCTCCCACAACTGCTCGCGGTCATCTCAATAGGCAGCGAGCAGCACGAACTCATCTTCCCGCGGGACGTCGCAGACGGTCCGTCTGCTACAGGTCGTTAAGATGGACCTTGACCGCTACCCCGACTGATTCCAGCCTTTCCTGAATGTGGTGCCAGTCAGCGTCACGCATTAGTCCGCTTACACTGATGTCCTCATCTATTTGGTCCCAATGCGGGCCTGCACCAGACGCAGAAATGCGAACATCGCGACGTTGCTCAGGCGTGGCAACCTTCAATTTGGAAACCAGCCCCATGGAACGCGCAGCGAGCCATCGTCGTCCAGATATACGGTAAAGCTACACTCGTCAAAAGACACTCCGATAGCGCGTGCCAATGTATGGACCTCCTTATCCCCGCGTGCGCGACGAACGATGAGGTCGATTGGATGGCGTCGCCCACCCCGGTGGCTCGCTGCTGACAACGGGGGATCGGCTGGGATGTGCTCGGTGATCTTTCCGATGGGGAGTTGAAGGAACTAGGCCTGACGCTCGGTGACCGCAAGCGGCTCGCAAAGCGATTAGCGGCGCGCACGGCAATGCACGGGCGTGCGCTCGAACGCACGCAGGAACGAAGTCAGCCGCTTCCGTCAGCCGCGTCCACAGTTATCGACGCCGAGAGACGGCAGCTCACGGTGATGTTCGTCGATCTGATTGATTCGACAGGGCTTGCCGAGCGATTCGATCCCGAAGACATGCGACGCCTGCTGGGGAGTGTCCGTACTGCGGGCGGGGCCGGCAGCCATCGTTCGGCGCCTTTAGCAGAGTCGGTTGTTGTCGCGGATGCGGAAAATGGTTAGGAAAAACAGGGTTTTGGTTCGAAGCATGCAGCCTGGCGGGCGTACATCAGTCGTCAAGCGACTCATGGACCGCTTCGGCCCCGCGCTTCCAGTAGCTGGCCGCGCGAATCCGTGACTTGTCGACGCCCCGTTCCGCGCACAGGTGGTAGCGCACCGCACGCATCGTCGCGGATTCGCCGGCGGCCCACACGTAGCCTTCGCCGTCTTCGGGCAAGTAGATTTCACGGACCGCTTGCAGCAAGGCCTCGCCGCGATAGCCCGACTCGCTGCGATGACGCCAGACGATATGCAGTTCCGCCCGCGTCGCGAATTCGATCTGGGCCGACGGATCGGCCACTTCGATCACCGCCGCGGCGCGGGTGCCGGCTGGCAACTCTTCGAGGCGGCGAGCAATCGCCGGCAGCGCGGTGTCGTCGCCGATCAACAGATGCCAGTCGAATCCGGTTGGTATCACCAGCGAGCCGCGCGGGCCGCCAATGCCGAGATACTGGCCCACTTTGGCTTGCGCGGCCCACGTTGCAGCCGGGCCGGCCTCGTGCATGGCGAACTCGATGTCGAGTTCGCGCGCGTCGGCGTCGAAGCGGCGCGGCGTGAAATCGCGCGCGATCGGCCGCGGCAGGCCGGCGGGGAATACGGGGCCGTCAGGACCGGCTTCCGGCAGCGCGGGTTTGGCGGCGCCCGGTTCAGGGAAGAACACTTTGATGTGATCGTCGAACGATGCAGAGACGAAATCACGCAGATCCTCGCCCGTGAAGGTGACGCGAATCAGATGCGGAGTCAGCGCGCGCACCGCTTTGACCTGCAACAGACGGAATTTCAGCGGATGCCGCACGCGATGGACTGCCAGATCGGCTCGGTTGTCGTTTGTCAGCATAAGGGTGCCACTCCTGTTGGTTTGATTGGCGCGCGGCGGTGCTGATGGGCACCCTCCCGCGCGCGTGTTGTGCAAATGTCAGGGCAGTGCGAACTCAAGCAGCCGGTTCGTTGCTGTCTGCGTCGCTGCCGGGCGCGCCTTCGGCTTCGATCTCATTTGCCGCGCGCATCAGAATCGCGGCGATGCGGCGCTGTTCGGCAGCCGGTGCGTTGTCACGGCGAAGGAGCGCATGTTTCAGCGCGCGGCGCGCTTCGTTCAGTTCGGGCAGCCAGCCGCCTTCGCTGATATCGGCGGGCTCTTCACCGGCAAATGCGCGGCGCACGGAATCCATCTTGCGGGCGATATGCGCCAGTTTGGCGAGCATCAATTCGACGCGATCACGGTTGGTCGCCAGATATTCACGGCCTGTTTCCGATAGTTCGTAGCGCTTGCGGTTGCCTTCGAGTTGCACCGTCACATAGCCGAGTTCTTCCAGATACGTGAGCGCCGGATAGACCATGCCGGGACTCGGGCTATAGAAACCGTTCGAGCGCGTTTCAAGCGCCTTGATCAACTCGTAACCGTGACTCGGCTGTGCGTCGATCATCGAGAGCAGCAGCAGTTGCAGGTCGTCGGAGCTGAATTTGCGGCCGCGCGGAAAACCGTCGCCGTCGCCACCGAAGCCACCGGGTCCACCACCGCCGAAACGGCCGCCGCGAGCGCCGCCGCGATGCTCGTGATGACGGCCGATTGCGTCCCACAGCGCATGAAACGAGAAGCGGGCATGGCTGTGGTGGCTGAAGCGATGGCGGTGGTCGAAGCTGTCGCGGTCGTCGCGTTCACCGCCTTCACCACGGTGGTCGTCAGGCCGGACGTGGCCGCGTTGGTCGCCGTGAAATTCTTGGTGGCGGCTACGGCCACGCTCATCGTCGTGGAATTCGTGCCGGCCACCATGGCCACGCTCATCGCCGTGGAATTCGTGCCGGTTGCCACGGCCACGCTCGTCGCCATCAAACGCGTGCGATTCGCCGCGCGAGCCATGGCGGTGGTCGAAGCCTTCACCCCAAGTCTCAGTGCGGCGCTCGCCATGGCGCTCGTATTGCCGGGCGAACGCATGCCAGAGCGCATGCAGGGAGGGGCGGTCATGCCCGGTGAAGAAACTCTCGGCCGGGCCACGCGAACGGGAAAATCGAT
>NZ_JAXDPY010000177.1:0-2669 GCF_034668105.1 Paraburkholderia sp.
TGCAACTTGCAGAGAGGCGGCTTTTCGAGCCGCATTCCGGCTGCCCCGAAGCTGCCCCGAAGCTGCTCTGAACCAACGCGCGAGCCGCGCTCATGCCGTTCTTATCCCTTCATGTTCTTTCCAGGCCGCTTTTTCAACCAGAGCGGAAGCGTTCCCGATACTGCATCGGCGTCGCGCCAATCCGCCTTGTGAAGACAATGCGCATCCGGTCCGCGGTGCCGAAGCCGCAGTCGTAAGCAATCGCCTTGAGTGCCGCGCCACTGCTTTCGAGCAACTTGCGGGCCGCATCCACGCGAGCGCGCTCGACGAATTCGTGTGGCGTCACCTTCGTCTCCTGCACGAACACGCGCGCGAAATTCCGTGCGCTCATTCCGGCGACGTCGGCGAGTTGCTTCACCGTAAAGCTCTCGCGAATCCGCTCCATCACGTGTGCCTGCACTTTGGCGACCGGCGAGGTTTCGTCGGCCGGTGCGGTGAGATAGGGGCTGAATTGTGACTGGCCGCCTTGGCGCTGCGCGAACACGACGAGGCGCTTGGCGACAGCCAGCGCCGTTTGCGGTCCGTAATCTTCCGCTACGAGCGCAAGCGACAGATCAATGCCCGCCGTGACGCCGGCTGAAGTCACGAGCGTGCCGTCACGCAGATAGATGCGGTCAAAATCGACGCGCGCTTGCGGAAACTGCGCGGCGAGTTGTTCCGCATGCTGCCAGTGCGTAGTGACGTTGCGCGCGTCGAGCAGTCCGGCATGGCCGAGCGCGAAAGCGCCGGTACAGATCGAGCCATAGCGCTCGCATTGCGTGGCCGTGTTGCTCAGCCAATCCAGTAACCGTGGATCGGACGCCTCGCCGTCGGGCAGCGCGGGTCCGCCCGCGACCAACGCCAGGTTGAAAGGGCGGCGCATCTGCTCGAAGGTGGCGTCGGCGATCAGCGCCATGCCGTTGGACGCGCGCAGCGGACCGGGCTCCGCGCTGACCAGCGCGACCTCATAGCGCTCTTGCGGCGCGACGAACCGATTGGCTTCGGAGAATACGTCGACGGGACCGGCGACATCGAGCGCCTGTACGCCGGGAAAGATCGCGATCGCGACGGTAGGCATTTTGAATGATTTCCTTTGACAATGGCCGCGGCGGTCGTCCTGGAAGGAACAGGAAATAGAGGTTAGGCCGGGCTCCGCACCTATTTTCGCACCAGGCGTCAAAATAGGCGCATTGCACAACCACGCGGCGCTCCGCCATGGTAATCAAAAACCTTCTGCGAAGGCTCGACCTCACCACGCTTCAACTCTTCCTCGCCGTATACGAAGAAGGCACGCTCACGCGGGCCGCGGAGCGTGAGGCGATTGCCGTATCCGCCGCGAGCAAACGTCTGCTCGAACTCGAACAGGCGGTCGGCGCCACGCTTTTCCAGCGCAACGCGCGTGGCATGACGCTGACGCCGGCCGGCGAAACGCTGCTGCATCACGCGCGCCGCGTGATGCGCGACATCGAAAACATCGGTATCGAACTGGCCGGCCATGCAAGCGGGGTGCGCGGCTACGTGCGGATGATGGCCAACCTCTCGGCGATCGTCGAGTTTCTGCCGGAGGATTTGCGCGCTTTCCAGTTGCAGCACGAACGCGTCAAGCTCGATCTCGAAGAGCGGCCGAGCGGCGGCGTGGTGGAAGCTGTCGACGACAGCCTCGCCGACCTCGGCATCTGTTCCGGCGAGGCTGACACGCGCGATCTGCATGTTGCGCACTATCGGCACGATTCGCTGGTGCTGGTGATGCGCGACGACCATCCGCTGGCTGCGCGCGCCAGCATCCTGTTCGCCGAAACCCTGGACGGCGATCATGTCGGCCTGCACGCGGCCAGCTCGATCAACGCCCGCACCCACATGGCCGCGCGCCAGGCCGGCAAACCGTTGCGCTTGCGCATCCACGTGCCGGGTTTCGACGCGGTCTGCCGGATGGTGCAGGCCGGCATGGGCGTCGGCGTCCTGCCGCTGAAGGTGTATCAGCTCATGGGCCGCTCGCTTGGGCTCGTCGGCGTGCCGCTGGAAGACGAATGGTCCGCACGCAGCCTGGTGCTGGTGGTGCGCGATGTCGAGGCGCTCTCGCCGGTGAGCCGCCTGCTGTTCGACCACTTGCGTTCGATCGAGGCGTCCGAAGCCCCGCTGGCCGCCGGGGGCCCCTGAGCGTTCGTCGTTCGCGAACGGTCGTTGGCGAATTGCGGTTGGACGCCGTTGCGGTGCTGCTCCTAAGCTGTCTCTCAACACGAAACCAGTATTGGAGACAGCATTATGGGTGGACCCCTTCAGGGTATTCGCGTCATCGAGATCGGAACCCTCATCGCCGCGCCGTTTGCCGCGCGCCTCATGGCCGAGTTCGGTGCCGAAGTCATCAAGATCGAAGCCCCTGGCACCGGCGACCCCCTTTGCAAATGGCGCAAGCTGCACGAGGGCACCTCGCTCTGGTGGTATCTGCAGTCGCGTAACAAGAAATCCATCTGCGTGAACCTGAAGTCGGCCGACGGTATCGACATCGTCAAACGGCTCGCCGCCGATGCCGACGTCGTGATCGAAAATCTCCGCCCCGGCGCGCTCGAAAAGCTCGGCCTCGGCTGGGACGTGCTGCACGCGATCAATCCCAAGCTGACCATGGTCCGCATCTCCGGCTACGGCCAGTCCGG
>NZ_JAXDPY010000178.1:0-8169 GCF_034668105.1 Paraburkholderia sp.
TGCACCGGCGATATCGAGAATGTCGTAGCCGCGGTAATGCAGATCATTGCCGGTCTTGCCGACCGTGCACAAAGCGGTGTTGCCAGCCGTCACGCCCGACAGCGCCACGGATTTCTTCGGTTTGAAGCCGCTTCTGGATTCGTTCTCGCCTTGTGCACCGGCGGTTTGCGCAGTCTCGCTCATCTCCCGCAATCTCCTTTGTGCCTGCTCGTTGCTTCTGGTTGAACCGCGTATTCGACGCCTGTTTTCAACAAAGCCAAACGATTCTGCGATCCGCTTGCATGGCGGCGCGCTTGGGCGCTGTGCAGCGCTGCCGCGCCGGCAATCGCGTTGGCCGTCATGCTCATGATGCGGTTTGCCCGTTAGCGCGCACTTTCGTGAAGAGTGGCGCGGCGTCTTGCGGAACGTTGCGGCCAGTGGATTGCGCGCGACGCAGTACGGACCAGTAGTAGCGATAGCTCGCGCGGTCGTGCAGCGTGTCGTGATAGCGCGTCGGTCCCCATTGCGCCGACTGGGCAGCCAGCAGAATTTCGGTGGCAGTGACGATTTCCTCGTCACGCGGGGCAAACGCGGCGACGATCGCCTCGATCTGCGCCGGATGGATGCTCCACATACGCGTGTAGCCGAACTCGTTGCGGGCGCGCGTGGCGTCGTTCGCGACTACGCTCATGTCGCGTACTTCCGTGCTGACGTTATGCGACGGCACTTTGCCGTGCGCATGGCAGGCCGCGGAGATCTCGAGCTTGGCACGCCGAACCAGCGGATGATCGAACTGACCGGGCGAGCGCATGGCGGTATCGGGAATCGCGCCGTCGTGCGCGGAAACGAAGTCCATCAGCCCGAAGCTCAGCGCTTCGACGCCCGGCAGCGCGGCCAGATCGAACACACGCGTCAACGCGCCGTGGGTTTCGACGAGCAATTGCACCGGCACCGGTTGCGCAATGCCCAGCTCGCTGCGCGTTGCTTCGATGAACGCGACCATCTCAGCGGCGTCGGGCACGTTGCGGATCTTCGGCAGGGTGATGTAAGCGGGCGCTCGCTTGGCGGCGCGCAGAATGAGACGGACGTCGTCGCGCCAGTGCGGATGATCGAAGTCGTGGATTCGCACGCCGACGCGGCCGAAATGGTCATGCTCGCTGCCCAGCAGCGACGCGACCAGCTCCGCATGTTCGGCTTCCCGGCCGACCTGCGCGCCGTCTTCACAATCGAGCGTAATGTCGAACACCGGGCCGAGTTGCTGCTGCAATGCCAGCGATTTCAGCATCAGTTTCTCGCTGCCGGCGTAGTGATCGCAGGCAGGCAGCACAGCGGGCGGCGCTTCGCCGTCAAACAGCACTTCGGCGGGTGTGAGGGCGCGCATCTTCGGCGTCAGGGGCGTGGGTTGTGTTTAGAGAAAATCTGATGCGGATGCGTTCTGTTCGGTCACCGTCGAGCAGCCGTTCAAAACGCGTTCGGATCAGATGTGAATGCCGGCATGGCGCTCTGCGAAACCAGCCGCAGATTGCTGCGCCGCACCTGCATTCGCATATAAAAAACCGGAACCCGCTGCCGTGACGCTGCAGACCTGCCGCTTCGCACCAAGCCCCCTGAGGGGTGATCCCCACTCCCCGAAGGGGACTTGCTTCGGGGTGGGGGACTTTCTTTCTGCGGAGCGGAAAACCTGGGGCGGCCTGGCGTTTTCTCACGAATTCCGGTTTATCTGCATCAGGCGCTTAGCCGAGCAGGTGTTGAACGCCTTCGCGCTCTTCGAGCAGTTCGTTCAGCGTGCCGTCCATCTTTTCGCGCGAGAACGCGTCGATTGCCAAGCCTTCAACACGCTTGTACTCGCCGTTTTCGCACGTAACCGGCACACCGTAGATGATGTCTTCCGGAATGCCATACGAACCGTCCGACGGGATACCCATGGTGACCCACTTGCCGTTCGTGCCGAGCACCCAGTCACGCACGTGGTCGATTGCGGCGTTAGCAGCCGACGCCGCCGACGACAGGCCGCGCGCTTCGATAATCGCTGCGCCGCGCTTGCCGACGGTCGGGATGAACGTGTTGCGATTCCATTCTTCGTCGTTGATCAGCTTGGTCAGGTCTTGACCTTCAGCCGTTGCAACGCGGAAATCCGGGTACATGGTCGGCGAGTGGTTGCCCCACACAGCCAGCTTTTCGATCGAAGCGACCGGCTTGCCCGACTTGGCGGCCAGTTGCGACAGCGCGCGGTTGTGGTCCAGACGCAGCATGGCGGTGAAGTTCTTCTTCGGCAGATCCGGTGCCGACTTCATCGCGATGTAAGCATTCGTGTTGGCCGGGTTGCCGACCACCAGCACCTTCACGTCGCGGCTGGCGACTTCGTTCAGCGCCTTGCCCTGAACCGTGAAGATTTCAGCATTTGCCGACAGCAGGTCTTTACGCTCCATACCTTTCGAACGCGGACGTGCGCCGACCAGCAGGGCGACGTCGGCATCCTTGAATGCAACCTTCGGGTCGTCGGTGATCACGACACCCGACAGCAGCGGGAATGCGCAATCATCCAGTTCCATCACGACGCCTTTGACGGCGCCTTGCGCTTGCGGCAGGTCGAGCAGTTGCAGGACAACCGGCTGATCCTTACCCAGCAGATCGCCATTGGCGATGCGGAACAGCAGGGAGTAAGCGATTTGACCTGCGGCGCCGGTGACGGCAACGCGCTTTGCGGGCTTAGCCATTGAGAAATCTCCAGGACGATGCGTTAGACGCTAGGGAAAACGCCATTCTATATGCGCGTTCAGCGAAGCGTTGTGAAACACGGCGGAAATCACTGTTCGCGTACTGCCTCGGAATGTGCTGAGACTGTGCGGCGCTGCGGCAAGACCGCCATGCCGGAAACCTGTACTGATGAGCGGAGGCGGGGCATGTTGCGCCGGGTAGCCGCTGCACGGCGCGGCTCCTGCAAACAGCGCGTTTCGGCAAGCGTCTGACCAACGAATGGCGGCGGATCGAAACCTGAACTGCGTGGGAACAGCATCGTGCAGAGTGGCCGCCGGTGCGTTGCAGCGCTGTATTGCATCATGCAAAACAGGCGCCGAAAACCCCGCAAACCCTTGCTCGACAAGGAGTGTAGGAGTCGTCTGGCACAAAGTCAACATTATCTTATGTCTTATATAAGACATATCTATTGCGGGGAAAACCCTAGACGCGGCCCGGCCCTTTATGATGAAATGCGCGGATGACTTCGAACCAGGCGAACACCGCGAATCCGAACGGCCAAGGGGCCGCGGGCGAGGGTGTATCCGCTGCCACACCCGCTACGTCGCCTACTTTCAGCCCCTTGTATCAGCAGATCAAGGGCTTGATTACGCAGAGCCTCGAAAGCGGTGAATGGAAGCCTGGCGAGATCATTCCTAGTGAAGTCGAATTGGCGGCCAGATACAAGGTCAGTCAGGGAACCGTGCGCAAAGCGATCGACGAGCTCGCTGCCGACAACCTGCTGGTGCGCCGCCAGGGCAAGGGCACTTTTGTTGCGACGCACAACGAAGACCGTGCCCAGTTTCGCTTCCTCAGATTACTGGCCGATGACGGCGCGGAACACCCGCACGTCAGCCGCCTGCTTGAATGCCGGCGCTTGCGCGCGTCGGCGGACATCGCCCGGCAACTCGATCTGAAGCCCGCCGATCCGGTGGTGCTGATCAAGCGCTTGCTGCAGTTCGACGGCGAAGTCACCGTACTCGACGAAATCTGGTTGCCCGGCGCGGTGTTCCGCGGGCTCACGCTCGAGCGGCTGTCGGAGTATAAAGGTCCCCTCTATGCCATGTTCGAGACTGAATTCGGCACGCGCATGATCCGCGCAACGGAGAAGATCCGCGCGGTCGCAGCCGAGCCGGCGGTCGCCGATCTGTTGCATGTGCCGGCGGGTTTTCCGCTGCTGTCGGTCGAACGCGTCTCTTATACATATGGTGACCGGCCGGTTGAGGTGCGTCGTGGTTGGTATGTCACAACCGGGTATTACTATCAGAACGATCTAAGCTGAATCGGGATGAAGAAAGGCGCCGCGTCCCACGCGCGCGCCTGTTTGAAGGCGCCCTTATCGCGCACGCTGTAACGGACCTGTCGTGGTTTTCGCTGCAGCGCGATATGAAAAGGCGCTAAAATTGCGGATTAGTGTGACTACATAGTAGGGGTCTAGCATGGCTGAAGCCGTAAAAAAACCGAGGCCGGAATTCCGGAACATCGGTATCGGGCAGATTTTGACGGCATATCGTCTCCCTCTAGCGGGGCGTGTGTCGATCTTGCATCGCTTAAGCGGTGGGCTGCTTTTTGTTTTTCTTCCGTTTCTGCTGTACCTCTTCGATCAGAGCCTGACTTCCGAACTTAGTTTCGAAGTCTTCAAAGGTTTCCTCTCCAACATCATCGTCAAGCTCATCACGCTCGTTCTCGCGTGGGCCTTCCTGTTTCACTTCTGCGCCGGTGTCCGTCACCTGTTCATGGACACGAGCCACGGCCTCACGACTAAAGAGAAGGGCAAGCAAACCTCCATCGTGGTGCTGGTCGTTTCGTCGCTTCTGACGATTGCATTTGCGCTCAAACTCTTCGGAGCATTCTAAAAAAATGGCAGCTAATAACCGAATCGGTCCGAAGCGTCTCGTCGTTGGCGCGCATTACGGTCTGCGCGACTGGCTCGCGCAACGCATCACCGCTTGCATCATGGCGGTCTATACGGTCATCCTGCTCGCCTGGTTCTTCGGCGCGCGCGATTTCTCGTATGACGGCTGGGCGTCGATCTTCGCCACGCAATGGATGAAGCTCGCCACGTTCGTCACGTTGCTGTCGCTGTTCTATCACGCGTGGGTGGGTATCCGCGACATCTGGATGGACTATGTGAAGCCCGTTGGCACGCGCCTGTTTCTTCAGGCGCTGACGATCGTCTGGCTGCTCGCATGTGCGGGCTACGCTGCGCAGATTCTCTGGAGAGTGTAAAAGAATGGCTGCAATCAAGAATTCTCTGCCGCGTCGCAAGTTTGACGTGGTTATCGTCGGCGCAGGTGGCTCGGGGATGCGCGCTTCGCTGCAACTCGCGCGCGCCGGTCTGTCGGTTTGCGTGCTGTCCAAAGTGTTCCCGACGCGTTCGCACACGGTCGCTGCCCAGGGCGGTATCGGCGCATCGCTCGGCAACATGAGCGAAGACAATTGGCACTATCACTTCTACGACACGATCAAGGGTTCCGACTGGCTCGGCGACCAGGACGCGATCGAGTTCATGTGCCGTGAAGCACCGAACGCTGTCTACGAACTCGAACACATGGGTATGCCGTTCGACCGCAATGCGGACGGCACGATCTACCAGCGCCCGTTCGGCGGCCACACCGCCAACTATGGCGAGAAGCCGGTGCAACGCGCTTGCGCGGCGGCTGACCGTACTGGTCACGCGCTGCTGCACACGCTGTATCAGCAGAACGTTGCTGCGAAGACGCAGTTCTTCGTCGAATGGATGGCGCTGGATCTGATCCGCGACGCCGACGGCGACGTGCTTGGTGTGACCGCGCTGGAAATGGAAACCGGCGACGTTTATATCCTCGAAGGCAAGACCACGTTGTTCGCCACGGGCGGCGCGGGCCGGATCTTCGCGGCGTCCACGAATGCGTTCATCAACACCGGTGACGGCCTGGGCATGGCTGCGCGTTCGAACATCGCGCTGCAAGACATGGAATTCTGGCAATTCCACCCCACCGGCGTGGCAGGCGCGGGCGTGCTGATTACCGAAGGCGTGCGCGGCGAAGGCGGCATTCTGCGCAACTCGAACGGCGAGCGTTTCATGGAACGCTACGCGCCTACCTTGAAGGATCTGGCGCCGCGCGATTTCGTTTCGCGTTCAATGGACCAGGAAATCAAGGAAGGCCGTGGCGTGGGTCCGAACAAGGATCACGTGCTGCTCGATTTGTCGCACATCGGCGCCGAGACGATCATGAAGCGTCTGCCGTCGATTCGCGAAATCGCCATGAAGTTCGCGAACGTCGATTGCATTAAAGAGCCGATCCCGGTTGTGCCGACCATCCACTATCAGATGGGCGGTATTCCGACGAACATCAACGGCCAGGTCGTGGGTACGTCGAAGGGTCACGAAGAGGTCGTCAACGGTTTCTACGCCGTGGGCGAATGCTCGTGCGTGTCGGTGCACGGTGCGAACCGTCTCGGCACGAACTCGCTGCTCGACCTGGTGGTGTTCGGCCGCGCGGCCGGCAATCACATCGTCAAGCACGTGAAGGAAATCAAGGATCACAAGCCCTTGCCGGCCGACGCCGCTGATTTCTCACTGGCGCGTCTGGACAAGCTGGAGAAGTCCTCGTCGGGTGAATACTCGCAAGACGTCGCGGCCGAGATCCGTTCCACGATGCAGGCGCACGCCGGCGTGTTCCGCACGTCGAAGCTGCTGGCCGAAGGCGTCGAGCGCATTCGCGAAGTGGCTGAACGTGTCAACAACATCTATCTGAAAGACAAGTCGAAGGTGTTCAACACGGCGCGCGTCGAAGCACTGGAAGTGGAAAACCTGATCGAAGTGGCACGTGCCACGATGGTTTCCGCCGAAGCGCGTAAGGAAAGCCGCGGCGCGCACGCGCAAGACGACTTCGAACATCGCGACGACGAAAACTGGCTGCGCCATACGCTGTGGTTCAGCGAAGGCGATCGCCTCGACTACAAGCCGGTTCATATGAAACCGCTGACCGTCGAATCGGTGCCGCCGAAAGCGCGTACCTTCTAAGGCACAAGTCAAAGGAATTCAGAAATGGCAAAGCGTACATTTGAAATTTACCGCTACGACCCGGATAAGGACGCAGCGCCGCGCATGCAAACGTACGAGATCGAGATCGACTCGCACGAACGTATGCTGCTCGACGCGCTCGTCAAGCTGAAGGCAGTGGACGAAACGCTGTCGTTCCGCCGTTCGTGCCGTGAAGGCGTGTGCGGTTCGGACGCAATGAACATCAACGGTAAGAACGGCCTCGCGTGTCTGACGAACCTGAACGATCTGCCGCAAAAGATCGTGCTGCGTCCGCTGCCGGGTCTGCCGGTCGTGCGCGACCTGATCTGCGACTTTACGCAGTTCTTCAACCAGTATCACTCGATCAAGCCGTACCTGATCAACGATACGCCGCCGCCGGAAAAGGAACGTCTGCAGTCGCCGGAAGAGCGCGACGAGCTCGACGGTCTGTACGAATGTATTCTGTGCGCCAGCTGCTCGACCTCGTGCCCGAGCTTCTGGTGGAATCCGGACAAGTTCGTCGGCCCGGCAGGTCTGCTGCAAGCCTATCGTTTCATCGCGGATAGCCGCGACGAAGCGACCGGTGAACGCCTCGACAATCTGGAAGATCCGTACCGTCTGTTCCGTTGCCACACGATCATGAATTGCGTCGACGTCTGCCCGAAGGGCCTGAACCCGACCAAGGCAATTGGCAAGATCAAGGAATTGATGGTTCGCCGCGCTGTCTGAGATGGAAGAGTCTTCGCATCAGTCCGACCCTCTTCGCCGTGCGCGCCTTCGCTGGCGCTCACGGCGCGGCTTGCTGGAAAACGATCTGATCTTCGAACGTTTTTTCAGCCGATATGAGCATGACCTCAGCGATGCGGATGTAGGCGCGCTCACACGCCTGCTCGAGCTGAGCGATAACGACCTGATGGACTTGCTGCTGGTCCGCAAGGAACCGGAAGGCGACCTTGCCGACCCGGATGTGATCCGGGTCCTGGAGTTGCTGCGCAACGCCTGAGCGCCGTTAATGTCTGAGCGCCGCTTGTCCGTTGTTCCCAGGCGTGCAAATTATCGAAACCCTGTTTCCAAACTTCGATTGAGGATGTGCTATGACCCCGTCAGATGTTAAAGCCACGCTATCGTTCAGCGACAATTCGCCGAGCGTTGAAATGCCGATCTACAAGGGCACTCTCGGCCCGGACGTGATCGACATCCGCAAACTGTATGGCCAGACCGGCAAGTTCACGTACGACCCGGGCTTCATGTCGACGGCGGCGTGCAATTCGGCGATCACCTACATCGACGGCGACAAGGGCGAGTTGCTGTACCGCGGCTACCCCATCGAGCAGCTGGCGACGCAGTGCGATTTCATGGAGACCTGCCACCTGCTGCTTTACGGGGAGCTGCCGAACGCCGAAGGCAAGAAGAAGTTCAGCCGCACCGTAACCATGCACACGATG
>NZ_JAXDPY010000179.1:0-34323 GCF_034668105.1 Paraburkholderia sp.
CTTAAGCGAGGCTTAAACGCGCCTAAATAACTGCGCTGAGGCGATCCGACGCTGCTTAAGACTCTTTTAAGCGATGCCACGTACGCTTCATCTCATTCCAAAGCCTCTTTCTCCAGTCAGGAGTACACGATGAACGCGAAAACCTTGTCCCGCAGCGCTGTTGCAGTGGCTGTCGCCGTGGCGCTTTCCGCCGGCTATGTGGCGGGGCATCGCGACGTGCCCGCGCCGCAGGTGATCACGCCGGCGCAGGCCGCGATGATGCCTGCTGAAGCCGCCGCAAAGACCGGCATCCCCGATTTCTCGGGTCTGGTCGAAACTTACGGCCCGGCCGTCGTCAACATCAGCGCGAAGCATGTGGTCAAGCAGGCGGCCTTGCGCGGCAACGGCGGTAATGGCGCCAACAGCGGCAACCAGTTGCCGATCGATCCGAGCGATCCCTTCTATCAGTTCTACAAGCGCTTTTTCGGCGGTGTGCCGGGCATGCAAGGCGGCGACGGCAGCGACGGCGGCGACGCGCCCGATCAACCGAGCGCGAGCCTGGGCTCGGGGTTCATCGTCAGCAGTGACGGCTACATCCTGACCAACGCCCATGTGGTGGACGGCGCGAACGTGGTTACCGTAAAGCTGACCGACAAGCGTGAATTCAGGGCGAAAGTGGTGGGTGCCGACAAGCAGTCCGACATTGCCGTGCTGAAGATCGACGCAAGCAGTCTGCCGACCGTGAAGATCGGCGATCCGCGTCAGAGCAAGGTCGGCCAGTGGGTGGTCGCGATCGGCTCGCCTTACGGGTTCGACAACACGGTGACCTCGGGCATCATCAGCGCGAAGTCGCGTTCGCTGCCGAACGAGAACTACACGCCGTTCATCCAGACCGACGTGCCGGTGAATCCGGGTAACTCGGGTGGACCGCTGTTCAACTTGCAGGGCGAGGTGATCGGTATCAACTCGATGATCTATTCGCGCACGGGCGGCTTCCAGGGCCTTTCGTTCGCGATTCCGATCAATGAAGCGATCAAGGTCAAGGACGACATCGTCAAGACCGGTCATGTGAGCCGCGGACGCCTCGGCGTCGCGGTGCAGGGCATGAACCAGACACTGGCCAATTCGTTCGGCATGCAAAAGCCGCAAGGCGCGCTTGTCAGCTCGGTCGATCCGAGCGGTCCGGCCGCCAAGGCCGGTTTGCAACCGGGTGACGTGATTCTGTCGGTGAACGGTGAACCGGTTGGCGACTCGTCGGATCTGCCGTCGCAGGTCGCGGGTCTGGCGCCGGGCAGCTCCGCCACCGTGCAGGTGTGGCGCGACAAAGCCACCAAGGATCTGAAGGTGACGATCGGCTCGTTGTCGGATGCCAAGGTGGCTTCGGACAAGGCCGATCAGCCGGCTCAGTTGCAAGGCCGGCTCGGCGTGGCGGTGCGGCCGCTGACGCCGGAAGAAAAGAGCAGCGCGTCGGTGTCGCACGGTCTGCTGGTGCAGCAATCGGGCGGCGCGGCTGAAAGCGCCGGCATCCAGCCGGGCGACGTGATTCTGGCGGTGAACGGCCGGCCGGTCACGAGCGTGGATCAGTTGAAGCAGATGATCGCCAGCGCGGGCAACAGCATCGCGTTGCTGATCCAGCGCGATAACGCGCAGATCTTCGTGCCGGTGGATCTCGGCTGAGGAGCGGCGGATCGGTGAGTCGGTCGGCGTGTTGGCGGCTTGAATGATCGCGTGGTCGATCGTTTGGCTGGCACGTTGACTGGTTGACCGACACAGCGGATCGCCTGGTCGCCGTTCTGACTGACGCACTGGCCGATCTTGCCCGGAAATTGAAGCAACGCTTGCCGGTCCTTGCATTTACTGCTGCTGGACCGGCATTTTTTTCGTCTATCCGAAGCTATGAGGAAGGGCGCTCCGCGCCGTGTAGCGCGGTGCAGCAGCGGTTTCCAGACGACGCGACTTGTCAGGTGGCACGCAGGTTGCGTCTGCCTTGGTCCGGGTCCATCGACGGACACGGACGACAAGGACCTTAATAAGGAGCGAACCGATGAAAACCCAACGCAATCAGCGAAGGATCGTAGCCGCCGCGGTATGCGCAGCGCTCACGCTCGGTCTGGCGGGTGGCGCTTATGCACAGGCGAGTGACGTGACGGGCGGCAGCACCGCCGACGAAAGCAGCGCGGGCAACGCCAACGGTGGCGGCCTGCCGCAAATCCAGCAGCAAGGCGACGTCTCGTTCGTATCGGGCGGCGTCGGCCTTGACGAATCGAAAGCACTGCAGCAGGCACAAAGCCAGTGGCCGTTGTCGCTGCGCTTCACCGGACCGGGTTCCGATTTTCTGGCCGACGTCCACGTGCGCGTGGTCGACGCGCACGGCGGCGAAGTGTTGAGCACCACGTCGCGCGGGCCGTACATGCTGGTCAAGCTACGGCCGGGCCGTTACACCGTGCATGCGCAATACAAGGATCGCGACCAGAGCAAGCCGGTGACGATCCCGGCCAAGGGCACCGCCAAGGCGGCCTTCTATTGGAATACGCAGTAAGCGGCTTGGCTGTTTGAGCGGTGTCGGGCGAAACCCCTCTCCGGCACTCAGGAAGGCCGCGCAATCGGCGGAAGTTTGGCCGATAATGAAGCCACGGGCGCGCCCCGTGGCTTTCCTGTTTGTACTTTCGCACACGAGCTGCACAACGAGTTGCACACCGAGTTGGACATCATCACGGAGCCGAGACATGAGCGATGCCTTGACACCTCACGGAAGCCCCGGCGCGAGCATGGGCGGGCATACCATCGGCATATCCGGCAACAATCACCGGGTGCGCGTGATCCATGGCGGTGTGACCATGGCCGACACCCAGGCAGGCCTGACGCTCACCGAAACCGGTCTCGCGGACGTGTTCTATTTTCCGCGTGGCGACGTGAACATGGCACGCCTCGAACGCTCAACGCATACTTCGCACTGCCCGTTCAAGGGCGACGCGTCGTACTTCCATCTGCGCACTGAAGACGGTCTGATCGAAAACGCCGTCTGGAGCTATGAGGCGCCGTTCGAGGCGGCCGCACAAATAAAAGGGTATCTCGCGTTTTACGCATCGCGCGTCGACCGTATCGATCAGACTTCCTGACCGGTTGTCGCGCGTTCATCGGGGAGGCTGGTATGGAATTGAACGACGCGTTACGGATTCCACTTGCGCCGTCCGAGGTTTGGGACGCGTTGCAGGACCTCGCCCTATTGCGTGCCAGCCTCGACAACTGCGAGTCGTTCACCCGGCTTAGCCACGGCGAATATGCGCTTGCCATGACCGTGCCGCTCGGGCCGTTGCGCGCGCGTTATGAAGCGCGGGCTCACGTGGCCGGCCAGGATTCCGGGCCGGCGGACGCGCAGCGCCGCACCATCAACTTCAAGGCGCGCGCCGAAGGCATCGGCGCGTTACGCGGGCAGATCGAAGTGAAGTTGCGCGCGGAGGACGGCTCGCATGGCATCGGCAGAGAGCGGAGCACGCGGATCGATTACACGATCTGGGCGACCTCGTCCGGACCGCTCGCCGAATTGCCCACGCGTCAGCTCGAAAACGCGCTGCACCAGCTGGCCGATGATTTTTTCGACGAGTTCGGTGCGGTCGTTCGTGCCAAGCATGGGCAAGGGCCAAATCGCGCGCGGGCGGCGTCACGCCGGCAGCACGTGTTTCTGCGCCCGATCACGCTCGGCGGTGTGGCTCGGCGTACTCGCATCGATCATGGCAACGCGTTGAGCGGGCGGGCGGCGAGCGCGTCGCATGGGGCGGCCCATGGTGTGTCGCACGGCGTCTCGCATCGCGAGCCCGGTGCGCACGCGGTTCCGAACTGGGCGTGGGCGGCGATGATTTTTCTGGTGGCGCTGCTGTTGTATGTGGCGCGCTGGATCAGCGAACACTGACTTGGCGAACACGGACGAGTTGGGGTGGCTGCATCCCACAGCCAGAGGCGCCGCTGTCGCGCTGACGCGACTACGAAATCCTGGTGGAACGCTACGAAACGTCGTTGACCAGATGGCGTTGGCGGCCCTCGAACGGTTTGTCGGGTCTCCTTTATCTCTCCGACACTCGCCATCCTCTCCCGCTCAAACCAAAGTTATCGAGCGCTTTCGCGTGCTCACACGCCGGAAACTTCCGCCGCCATGCGGACGGCGAAGTGCGGAACGCCTCCGTGAAGTGTTGCCGGAGCGACGCGGTCGAGCCGAAACCCGCAATTCCCGCGATCGCTTCCACTGATTCGTCCGTGCTTTCCAGCAACTGCTGCGCGCGGGCGAGCCGCTGCGCCAACAGCCATGCGCCGACGGTCGTGCCGGTGGCCAGCCGGAAGCGCCGCGTAAACGTGCGGCGGCTCATCAGCGCGTGTTCGGCGAGCGTGTCGAGCGTATGCGGCGCATCCAGATGCCCGCCTACCCACTCGAGCAGACAGGACAGGCGGTCGCCGCGCACGTTCGGCGCCACCGGTTGCTGAATGTACTGCGCCTGGCCACCCTGCCGATGCGGCGGCACCACCAGCCGGCGCGCGACATAGTTTGCCGCCTGCGCGCCGCACATCTTGCGCAGCACATGCAGGCAACAGTCGAGACCGGCGGCGGTGCCGGCCGAGGTCAGCACATTGCCGTCGTCGACGTAAAGCAAGTCAGGATCAAGCCGCACGCGCGGATAGCGGCGCGCGAAGTCGTCCGCCCATGCCCAGTGGGTCGACGCCGGCCGCTCGTCGAGAATGCCGGTGCACCCGGTAGTGGGCTCGCGCCCGCACGATCACTATGTGGAGAAGTCGCTGCCGAGCGCTTACGCCGGCACCGATCTGGGTGGCTGGCTTGCCGCGCGCGAGATCGACACGCTGACGGTGATCGGCTACATGACCCACAACTGCGATGAGTCGACCATCTTCCACGCGGTGCACGACGGGCTGACGGTCGAATTCCTGGACGATGCGACGGGCTCGGTGCCCTATGAGAACAGCGCGGGTTTTGCGAGTGCGCAGGACATTCATCGGGTGTTCAGCGTGGTGTTGCAGTCGCGCTTCGCGGCCGTGGCGAGCACGGAACAGAGGATTGCGGCGGTGAAGAAGGGGGCGTCGCTCGAACGCAGCAATATTTACGCGTCGAACCAGAAGGCGCGGGCGAGCCACGCGGCCGCCTGAGGCCGCTGCATGGGTCTGGTGGAAGGCTTAGGCAGAGGCCTGCTGCAAAGACCTACCGGAAAGACTCGCTGGAAAGATCTGCTGCAAAGGCATGCCGAAAAGGTCTGCGGTAAGGATTCGTTGTTAAGACCCGCGGCGGAGCCGTGTCGTAAAGACCGGCATGCGTCAACAAAAGCGGGCGGCTTGCGCGAATGCACACCCGCCCGCTGTTTCGTGGCCACGCTAATTATTCAGCTAGCGGACCGCCGCTTTCCCCCTGGCGCAACGCCGGACTCAGCCGCAGCGCATCGAATATCCCGGCGACCATTTGCTCCGCGTGCTTGCCGAAATCGGTTGCCTCCGGCAGAAACAGCATGTCGCGCAGCGATCCGCTGACGAACGCATGCACCATTGCCGCCGCGATGCTGGTGTCGAGATCGGCCGGCATTTGCCCTTTGGAGATGGCATTGCGCAGACCGCCTTCGACCTTCTTCAGCCCTTCTCGCATATTGGTCTGATAGCGGACCATCACCGGTCCCATCTCCTCGACCAACTCGCACTTCAGAAACAGGATGTCGAACACCCGCCGGCGGCGCGGGTCGTTGGCCGTGTCGCGCAGGCAGACCGTGCAGATTTCCATCAGCCGCCCAAGCGGGTCGGGCTCGTTGGGATCGAGCGAAGCGGCCTTGAGTTCATCCAGCGGCAGCAGCACGCGGTCGAACATTTCCGTAAACAGATCGCTTTTATGGGCGAAATGCCAATAGATGGCGCCACGCGTGACGCCGGCCGCCTGCGCAATGTCGGCGAGAGACGTGCGCGACACGCCTTTCTCGAAGAAAACCCGTTCGGCTGCGTCGAGAATGCTGTTCCGCGTCTCCTGCGCCTCTTCTTTGGTTCTTCTGACCATAGCTGATGTTACCTGCCCTGATTGTGGGGTTTTCCCGAGCGGTTTTAAATACGCTCGATGACAATCTGTCTACCGTTAACCAAATTGCGAATCGATCTTGCGGGCCCCCTGCCAGCCAGAGAAGGAAATGCACTTTTACATGCATTCATGGATGTATATATAATAGCATCCCAGGATCGGATAGCCCAAGCCGTGACGACCGGTTAATATCCGTCACTGTTGCCTTTCAAAACGCTCTTGCGCCGTGCCCCAAAGGGCTGCGCCGTGCGGCATTTCCCGGGTTTGGCGCAGTTTGCTCAGGTGCCCCTGCAGCTTCGGTTTGCATCCACGGGCTTCCGGTCACGCGTCGCAAGACGCATGTGTGCGCTGTCGTCCCCGGGGTAGGGATGCGCGCACTTTTTCATTCTCAGTCTTAGACAGAGGTCGCTCCATGCGCGTCGAACGGGTTCCATTCCGCTTAATCAGTGCCGCGACGGCTGCCGTATTGCTGGCAGCGTGCGGACCAAAACAATCGGCGCCGCCGCCGCAAACGCCTGAAGTTGGCGTTGTCACCGTCCAACCCACAGCTGTGCCCGTTGTCACCGAATTGCCGGGCCGCACCAGTGCCTTCCTCGTCGCGCAAGTCCGCGCACGGGTCGACGGCATCGTGCTGCGCCGTGAATTCACCGAGGGCGACCAGGTCAAGGCCGGCCAGCGTCTGTACAAGATCGATCCGGCGCCCTATATCGCGACGTTGAACAACGCGAAGGCAACGCTCGCGAAAGCCCAGGCCAACCTTGCGACCACCACCGCGCAAGCCAGCCGCTACAAGGTGCTGGTTGCCGCGAACGCAGTCAGCAAGCAGGACTACGACAACGCGGTTGCCGCTGAAGGCCAGGCCGCGGCCGACGTTGCCGCCGGCAAGGCAGCGGTCGACACGGCGCAGATCAATCTCGGCTATACCGACGTGACCTCGCCGGTGTCGGGCCAGATCGGCATCTCGCAAGTCACGCCGGGCGCTTACGTGCAGGCGAGCGCCGCCACGCTGCTGGCCACGGTCCAGCAACTCGATCCGACCTATGTGGACCTGGTGCAATCGAGCCTCGACGGACTGAAGCTGCGCCGCGACGTCCAGGAAGGCCGTCTGAAGACGAGCGGCCCGGACGCCGCCAAGGTCTCGCTGATCCTCGAAGACGGCCGCACCTATTCGGAAAAGGGCAAGTTGCAGTTCACCGACGTGACGGTCGACCAGGGCACCGGTTCGGTCACGGTTCGCGCGATCTTCAAGAACGCGGACAAGGTATTGCTGCCGGGTATGTTCGTGCGCGCCAGGATCGAAGAGGGCGTCAACGAAAACGCGCTCGTCGTGCCGCAAGTGGGCATCACGCATGACCAGAAGGGTCAGCCGACCGCGCTGGTCGTGGGCCAGGACAACAAGGTCGCATTGCGTCAGCTGGTGACGTCGGGCACGTACGGTTCGAACTGGGTGGTCGAGAGCGGCCTGAAGCCCGGTGACCGCGTGATTGTCCAGGGCACCGACAAGGCGCGCCCGGGCCAACAGGTCAAGCCCGTTGCCGCGCAACTTCCCGCCACACCCGCTTCCGACGCATCCGCTCAGGGTGCGCCGGCCGCCAGCGGTGCTGCGCAGACGGCTCAACCTGCCTCTGCTGCATCGGGCGCGTAATAACAGGGAGCCCGCCTCATGGCAAAGTTCTTTATTGATCGCCCAATTTTTGCATGGGTGATCGCCATTATTCTGATGCTCGCGGGTATCGCGTCGGTGTTTACATTGCCGATCGCTCAATACCCGACGATCGCCCCGCCGGCCGTGCAGATCAGCGCAACGTACCCGGGCGCATCGGCGAAGACGGTGGAAAACACCGTCACGCAGGTGATTGAGCAGCAGATGAGTGGTCTTGACCACTTGCTGTATCTGTCGTCCACGTCGGACGACTCGGGTACGGCAACCATCACGCTGACGTTCGCAGCCGGCACCAATCCTGACATCGCGCAGGTGCAGGTGCAGAACAAGCTGCAGCTCGCCACGCCGCTGTTGCCGCAAGCCGTGCAGCAGTTGGGCACCAAGGTCACGAAGTCGAGCAGCAGCTTCCTGCTGGTGATGGCGTTCGTGTCCGAAGACGGCAGCATGAGCAAGTACGACCTGGCGAACTACGTCGCGTCGAACGTCGAAGACCCGGTCAGCCGGATCGACGGTGTGGGTACGGTGACGCTGTTCGGTTCGCAGTATGCAATGCGGATCTGGCTGGACGCGAACAGGCTGACCAACTTCGGCCTCACGCCGGTGGATGTGGAAACGGCGCTGACCAACCAGAACGTGCAGGTCGCGGGCGGTTCGCTCGGCGGCACGCCGTCGGTGCCGGGTCAGGTGCTGCAGGCAACCATTACGGAAGCCACGCTGTTGAATACGCCTGAACAGTTCGGCAACGTGCTGCTCAAGGTGAACCCGGACGGTTCGCAAGTCCGCATCAAGGACGTGGCGCGCATCGAACTCGGTGGCGAAAACTACAACTTCGACACCAAGTACAACGGTCAGCCGACGGCCGGCTTCGGTATTCAGCTCGCCACGGGCGCTAACGCACTGGCCACGGCCAAGGCGGTGCGCGCGAAGGTCGCGGAATTGTCGAAGTACTTCCCGCACGGCCTCGTCGTTCAGTATCCGTACGACACTACGCCGTTCGTGCGCCTGTCGATCGAAGAAGTGGTCAAGACGCTGCTCGAAGGTATCGTGCTGGTGTTCCTGGTCATGTACCTGTTCCTGCAGAACCTGCGCGCCACGCTGATCCCGACGATCGCCGTGCCGGTGGTGCTGTTGGGTACGTTCGCGATCATGGGTCTGGTGGGCTTCTCGATCAACACGCTGTCCATGTTCGGGCTCGTGCTGGCGATCGGCTTGCTGGTGGACGATGCGATCGTGGTAGTGGAAAACGTCGAGCGGGTGATGCAGGAGGAGGGTTTATCGCCTCGAGATGCGACCCGCAAGGCAATGGACCAGATTACCGGCGCACTGGTCGGCGTGGCGCTCGTGCTGTCGGCGGTGTTCGTGCCGGTGGCATTCTCGGGCGGTTCGGTCGGGGCCATTTACCGGCAGTTCTCGCTGACGATCGTGGCGGCGATGGTGCTGTCCGTGCTGGTCGCGTTGATTTTGACGCCGGCCTTGTGCGCGACGATTCTCAAGCCGATCGAAAAGGGCCACGAGGAAAAAACCACCGGATTCTTTGGCTGGTTCAACCGCACCTTCAACAAGAGCCGCGACAAGTATCACTCGGGCGTGCACCACGTGATCAAGCGTTCGGGCCGTTGGCTGATCATCTATATGGTGGTGATCTTCGCGGTCGGCTTGCTGTTCGTGAAGTTGCCGAAGTCGTTCTTGCCTGACGAAGACCAGGGCACGATGTTCGTGCTGGTGCAAACACCGTCCGGCTCGACGCAGGAAACCACGGCGCGCGCGCTGAAGGACGTCTCCGACTACCTGCTCAACACCGAAAAGAGCATTGTCGAATCGACCTTCACGGTGAACGGCTTCAGCTTCGCCGGCCGCGGCCAGAACGCGGGTCTCGTGTTCGTGCGGATGAAGGACTACGCGGAGCGTCAGCACTCGGATCAGAAGGTGCAGGCGCTGGTTGGCCGCCTCTTCATGCATTTCTCGGGCTACAAGAACGCGCTGGTGTATCCGGTCAATCCGCCGTCGATTCCCGAACTCGGCACGGCCGCGGGCTTCGACTTCGAACTGCAAGATCGCGCGGGTATCGGCCACGAAAAGCTGATGGAAGCACGCAACATGCTGTTGGGCATGGCGGCGAAAGACCCGACGCTGGCTCAGGTGCGTCCGAACGGCTTGAACGATACGCCGCAGTTCACGGTCAACATCGACCACGAGAAGGCTTCGGCGCTTGGCGTGTCGTTGTCGGCGATCGACCAGACGTTCTCGATCGCGTGGGCGTCGCAGTACGTGAACAACTTCCTCGATACCGATGGCCGGATCAAGAAGGTGTATCTGCAGGGCGACGCACCGTTCCGTATGAAGCCGGAGGACCTGAACGCCTGGTACGTGCGTAATACGGCCGGTGGCATGGTGCCGTTCTCGTCGTTCGCCAGCGGCACGTGGACCTACGGTTCGCCGAAGCTTGAGCGCTACAACGGTATTTCGGCAGTGGAAATCCAGGGTGCGGCAGCACCGGGCAAGTCGACCGGTCAGGCTATGACGGCCATGGAAGCACTCGTGGCGAAGCTGCCGGCGGGAGTCGGTTACGAATGGACGGGTCTGTCGCTGCAGGAGCGCCAGTCGGGTTCGCAGGCGCCGATTCTGTACGGTATCTCGATCCTCGTCGTGTTCCTCTGTCTCGCGGCGCTGTATGAAAGCTGGTCGATCCCGTTCTCGGTGATCATGGTGGTGCCGCTCGGCGTGATCGGCGCACTGCTGGCCGCTACGCTGCGCGGGCTCGAGAACGACGTGTTCTTCCAGGTGGGTCTGTTGACCACGGTGGGGCTGTCGGCGAAGAACGCGATTCTGATCGTGGAATTCGCCCGCGAGTTGCAGCAGGGTGGAGGGATGGGGCCGGTCGAGGCCGCGCTGGAAGCCGCGCGTCTGCGGTTGCGTCCGATCCTGATGACCTCGCTCGCGTTCATTCTCGGCGTGATGCCGCTCGCGATCAGTAACGGCGCGGGCTCGGCCAGCCAGCACGCAATCGGTACCGGCGTGATCGGCGGGATGTTGACCGCGACCTTCCTCGCGATTTTCATGATCCCGATGTTCTTTGTCGTGATCCGCGCGAAGTTTGGCGGCGAGAAGGAAGACCCGGATGAGGCGCTCGAACACTATAACCAGCACCATCCGCATGATCCGCAAAGTGGCGGGTCGGCCGGCGGGTCGACTGATCAAGGCTCGGGCAAGGACGGACATTGAGATGCAAAAACACTCTTTGATTGCAGTGGCGGTTGCGCTGTTCGCCGCGGGTTGCACGATGGCGCCGAAGTACCAGCGCCCGGCCGAACCTGTGACGAGCACCTTCCCGGCCGGCGGCGTGTACGACACGCAGCCGGGCGCGACCCAACCGGGCACCGGGTCAGCGGGCACGTCGATCGCGGCGCGCAGCGCCGGCGGTCAGGCGGCGGTCGATATCGGCTGGCGTGATTTCTTTGTCGATCCGCGCATGCAGCGGTTGATCGAGATCGCGCTGAAGAACAACCGCGATCTGCGTGTGTCGGTGCTGAACATGCAGGCGTCGGCGGCGCAGTTCCGCATCGTGCGTGCGGGGCTGTTCCCGACGCTCGACGCCGCGGTTTCGCAAAGCAAGCAGCGCACGCCGAAAGACCTGTCGTTCTTCAACCAGACGATCACGAACACGTACTCCGTCGGTCTGAATGCCTCGTGGGAAATCGACTTCTTCGGGCGTATCCAAAGTCTGAAGGACCAGGCCTTGGCGCAGTACCTCGCCACGGCACAGGCTCGCAAGGCGGCGGAAATCTCGCTGGTATCGCAAGTCGCGGATCAGTACCTCACGGTGCTCGAGCTCGACGATCTGCTGACGGTGACGCAGAACACGCTGAAGACGTCGCAGGAGTCGTATCGGATCGCCAAGCTGCAATTCGACAACGGCACGGGTTCGGAACTCGATTTGCGCCAGGCGCAAACGGTGGTCGAACAGGCCAACGCGAACCTGCAGGCGCAAGCACGTCTGCGGGCTCAGGGTGAGAACGCGCTGGTGCTGTTGATCGGCGAGCCGTTGCCTGCCGATTTGCCGCCGGGTCTGGCGCTCAACGACCAGAATCTCCTCACGGATATTCCGGCCGGTTTGCCGTCCGATCTGCTGACGCGTCGTCCGGACATCATGGAGGCCGAACAGAATCTGCTGGCGGCCAACGCGAACATCGGCGCGGCACGTGCGGCGTTCTTCCCGAAGGTCTCGCTGACCGGCAGCTTCGGCACGCTGAGTCCGTCGCTCGGTGGCTTGTTCAAGCCGGGTTCGGCGGCGTGGAGCTTTGCGCCGACGATCACGCTGCCGATCTTCGAGGGCGGTCAGAACCTGGCTAACCTCGATCTCGCCAACATCCAGAAGAAAGTCCAGATCGCCACGTATGAAAAAGCGATCCAGACGGCCTTCCGCGAAGTGGCGGACGGACTGGCGGCACGCGGCACATACGACCAGCAGATCCAGGCGCTCGAGCGCAATACCTTTGCCGAACAGCGTCGACTGGATCTGTCGAATCTGCGTTATACGAACGGCGTCGACAGCTATCTGTCGGTGTTGACCGCGCAGACCGATCTGTATTCGTCGCAGCAGTCGTTGATCACCGCGCGAATGCAGCGTCTCCAGAACCTGGTCGATTTGTATCAGGCATTGGGCGGCGGCTGGATCGAGCATGCCGGCGAGCAACCGCGTCCCGCGGATGCCCCGGTCGACTACGGTGCGGCAAGTGCGCCGGTGGCGGCTTCGGCGGCCACTGCGGGCTGAACTCGCAGAAGGGGCGCGGCGGGGTCTGGTTTTACGCCCGCCGTGCCGCTTGACTCGACGTAAGAAAAAAACGCCACGGCATGCCGTGGCGTTTTTTTGCGCAGAGCGCGGGCGATCTCAGCGGCCATGTTGCCTAAGCGGCATCTGTGATTCGGAGGACCGCAGTTACCTCAGTCACCCAGCCGCCTGACACTCATTCCCGATACTCCTTCCTCAGTGCAAATCCACCGCACGCAGCATTTCATCGCGTGGCGGCTCATTAGCGCCGCGTCCGTCGAAATCATGCCCCGCCTTGCGAATTTCGCACTGTGCCTTCTTCTCGCTCTTCACACCGTTGAAGATCAGGTTCAGCACCACTGCCGATACCGAAGCCAGCAAGATCCCGCTATGCAGCAGCGGCGACAGCGCCGGCGGCAGCTTCGAGAAAAATTGCGGCGACACCACCGGCACCAGACCCATGCCGATACTCACCGCGACGATGAACAGGTTGTGATGGTTCTTCACGAAGTCGACCTTGGCCAGCACCTTGATACCGTTCGCCGCGACCATGCCGAACATCACAATGCCCGCGCCGCCCAGCACGAAGGCCGGCACCGAAGCCACAACCTGCGCCATCTTCGGAAACAGACCCAGCAGCACCAGGATCACACCGCCCATCGCGCAGACAAAGCGGCTCTTCACGCCGGTCACGCCGATCAGGCCGACGTTCTGCGAGAACGAGGTATGCGGAAACGAGTTGAAGATGCCGCCGATCAACGTGCCCAGACCGTCGACGCGCAGGCCGCGCACCAGCGTCTTCTGATCCACCGGACGATCGACCATATCGCCGACGGCGAGGAACATCCCCGTCGATTCGATGAAGGTGACGAACATCACGGTGACCATTGTCGCGATCGCGAGCGGGTCGAAATGCGGCAGGCCGAAGTGGAACGGCATCACGAAGCCGACCCAGGGTGCGTGCGTGACGCCTTCCATGTTCACGCGGCCAAGCGCCAGCGCGATCACGAAACCCGCCACGATGCCGAGCAGCACGGAGATATTGGCGATGAAGCCCTTGGCGAACTTGTTGATGAGCAGAATCAGCATCAACACGACCAGCGAAAGCCCGAGGTAGATCGGGTTGCCATAATCGGGATTGCCCACCCCACCGGCCGCCCAGTTGATGCCCACTTCCATCAGCGACAGACCGATCACCGAGATCACCACGCCGATCACCACCGGCGGGAAGAAGCGCAGTAACTTGCCGACCGCCGGCGCGAGAAGAATGCCGATCACCCCGGCCGCGATCGTCGAGCCGAAGATGTCGAGAATGCCGAGCGATGGATTGGTGCCGATCGCGACCATCGGACCGACGGCCGCGAAGGTGCAGCCCATGATGACCGGCAGACGGATGCCGAAGATCCACAGACCCAAGGTCTGAATCAGCGTGGCGATGCCACAGGAAAACAGATCGGCGCTGATCAGAAACGCGATCTGGTCTTTCGGCAATTTGAGCGCCGCGCCGATGATCAGCGGCACAGCAACTGCGCCTGCGTACATCACCAAAACGTGCTGAATGCCGAGCGTGAGCAACTGGCCTGCGGGCAGTCGCTCGTCGCACGGGTGAACCGTGTTCGATTGCATTTTGTCTCTCTCCACCATCTCGTTTTGGGATGGCTCCAAGGTATGCGGAACGAAAAAGAGCAACAAGACCACTGGGGCCTATTCCGGCATTTCCGGTGACGATATGCATGAGGCCGGTTTGAAAGCCAAAAGAAACACGCGGCCCGCGTCAATCGGCGGTATGTCCCGCGCAGCGGCGCTGCGGGCGATGAGCCGGGGCGTGCCCGCCTTATCGAGATATGTGTGAGAATCAATGAGGTGTATCTCGCTCGACGCATAGTGCTGTTTTGATGCAACTCGCGGCGCGGCGGGGTTAACCCGCGATTGCGGGTTTTCAGTGTGCATTCGGGCGGGCTTCCGAAGCGACGCGGCGGTGACGGAAAGCACGCCCGTTCCGGGCACCTTTTGCGTGATTATCCCCAGCCTCAAATTGACGTTCTATCGCCCATGAGTTTTCTTGGCATCGACCTCGGGACCGGCTCTCTCAAAGCAGCAATCATCGATGAAAACGGCCGCGAGCTGGCCGCGGCAAGTGTCGCCTATGCGCTCGAAACGCCGCATCCGGGCTGGGCGGAAACGTCGGTGCAAACCTGGTGGCGCGCACTATGCGAAGCGGCGGCGCGCTTACCTGCCGGTTTGCGCGGCGACGTACAGGCCATCGGCTTCTCTGGACAGATGCACGGTGTCGTGCTGATCGACGCCGCCGGTGAAGCCGTGCGCCCCGCCATGCTGTGGCCCGACACGCGCGCATTGGCCGTGCTCGAACAGTGGCCCGAGCCGCAGCCGAATCCCGTTGCGCCCGGCATGGCCGGCCCTTTGCTGCGCTGGATCGTGCAGAACGAACCGCAGTCCTCGCACAAGACGCGTTGGGCGCTGCAACCCAAAGATTGGCTGCGTGTCGCGCTGGGCGGCGCGATCGCAACCGATCCTTCCGACGCCTGCGCGACCGCGCTTGCCGATCCCGCCGGTGTGTGGGATCGAGCGCTGCTCGAGCGGCTCGAATTGCCGTATGAATGGTTTGCACCGCTCGCGCCGTCCTATGCGGCGGGCGGCATTTTGTCGCGGAAAGCCGCGCAGGAACTCGGTCTGCGCGCCGGCATCGTGCTCGCGACCGGCGCTGCGGATACGCCCTGCGCGGCACTCGGCAGCGGTCTCGCGCGCGATGGCGATGCGTTGCTCACCACGGGCACCGGCGGACAAATCGTCGTGCTCGCCGAACAGGCGCCGCAAGCGATCAGGGGTCTGCATCGTTATCGAGCGGCGAGCGATCACTGGTATCGGATGGCGGCGATGCAAAACGTCGGCGTCGCGCTTGAACGCGTGCGCGGTTGGTTGTCGTATGAATGGGCGGACGCTTATCGTGATGCGTTCGGCGATGTGGCGGCTGACGTATCGGCCAGCGCGTTGGGTGGTGTGTCCAGCGGTGCGATTGGCCATGTGTCCGGCGCTGCCACAGGCAGTCATCCGGGCAGCGCGCTCGGCGCCGCAACCGAGCTCACCTTCCTGCCCTACCTCACCGGCGAGCGCACCCCCTGGTTGAACCCGGCCGCGCGTGGCGGCTGGCTCGGCCTCGCGCTCGATCACACGCGCGGCACGATGATGCGCGCCGCGTTCGAGGGCGTCGCGTTCTCGCTGCGTGCCGGGCTCGACGCGATCCGCACGAGCGGCGCGACGGTGACGTCATTGAAACTTGCGGGCGGCGGTTCAGTCGATGCGCGCTGGCGGCAATTGCTCGCCGATGCGCTGAACGTTGAGCTCCACGCGGTCGATTGTCCGAACGCGGCGCCACGCGGTGCTGCAATTCTCGGCGGCCTGGCGAGCGGACATTGGCATGCGAGCGATCTCGCCGCGCTCGCGCCGGGTACGACGCGCGTTGCCGGGCCGCGAGGGGATGCGGCGCTCGCCGAACGTTATGCACGCTTTCTCGATTTGTATGGCCGCGTCGAAACATGGTTCGGCGCGGCTGCGCATCCGTAGGCGAGCCGATGGTACGTAGGGACAATGCCGCGGCGCACTTTGCAATACCATGGCGGTTTTCGCGCGCTACATCGTGCGTCGGCGCCTTGGGCCATGCAGCAGCGGCAGAGTTGATCCGCTGCCCGGCCCGCGAATCAGGCGCCGTGTCCGAATGGCAGCAAGCGGACCGCATTGGTCGACCCCGTCAACGGCGCGCCGCGCAATATCGCAGCGCGACGCGCCACGCATTCACAGACTCATAGGAGCATTCACGATGAAAACCAAAGCAGCAATCGCATGGAAAGCAGGCGCCCCGTTGACGATCGAAGAAGTGGACCTCGAAGGTCCGCGCGCCGGTGAAGTGCTGATCGAAGTGAAAGCGACCGGCATCTGCCATACCGACTACTACACGCTGTCGGGCGCGGATCCTGAAGGCATCTTCCCGGCGATTCTCGGGCATGAGGGCGCGGGCGTGATCGTCGACGTCGGTCCGGGCGTCGGCACGTTGAAGAAGGGCGACCACGTCATTCCTCTGTACACGCCGGAATGTCGTCAGTGCAAATTCTGTCTGTCGCGCAAAACCAATCTCTGCCAGGCGATTCGCTCGACGCAAGGCAAAGGCCTGATGCCCGACGCCACATCGCGCTTCTCGCTGGACGGCAAGCCGCTGTTTCACTACATGGGCACGTCCACGTTTTCGAACTACATCGTCGTGCCGGAGATCGCGGTCGCGAAAGTCCGTGAAGACGCGCCGTTCGACAAGATCTGCTACATCGGCTGCGGTGTGACGACGGGCGTCGGCGCTGTCGTGTATTCGGCGAAGGTCGAAGCGGGTGCGAACGTGGTGGTGTTCGGTCTCGGCGGGATCGGCCTGAACGTGATTCAGGGCGCGAAGATGGTCGGCGCGGACAAGATCATCGGCGTCGATCTGAATCCAGGCCGCGTCGAACTGGCGAAGAAGTTCGGCATGACGCACTTCATCAACCCGAACGAAGTCGAGAACGTGGTCGATCACATCGTGCAACTCACCGATGGCGGCGCGGACTACTCGTTCGAATGCATCGGCAACACCAAGGTGATGCGTCAGGCGCTGGAGTGTACGCACAAGGGCTGGGGCCAGTCGTTCATCATCGGCGTGGCGGCGGCGGGCGAGGAAATCAGCACGCGTCCGTTCCAGCTGGTGACGGGCCGCGAGTGGAAAGGTTCGGCGTTCGGCGGCGCACGTGGCCGCACGGACGTGCCGAAGATCGTCGACTGGTACATGGAAGGCAAGATCAATATCGACGATCTGATCACGCACCGCTTGCCGCTCGAACGTATCAACGAAGGCTTCGATCTGATGAAGAAGGGCGAGTCGATCCGCTCGGTCGTGCTGTACTAACGCGGCACCAACGCGGCACCAACGCGGCACCAGCGCCGCATCAATGCCGCGCCCATGCAGCATTGATACGGAACCGACCCAGCACAGAAAGGAGCATGTGGATGCTTGAACTCTTGTCGTCGCATGCCTGCCATGGCGGCGAGCAGCGGATCTACCGGCACGACTCGCAGACCATTGGTCTGCCGATGCGTTTCTCGGTCTATCTGCCGCCGCAGGCCTTGCAGGCCAATGCAAACGTGCCCGCGCTGTTTTATCTCGCCGGTCTGACCTGCACGGAAGAAACCTTTCCGATCAAAGGGGGCGCGCAACGCTTCGCCGCGCAACACGGCATCGCGCTGATCGCGCCGGACACCAGTCCGCGCGGTGCGGGCGTGCCGGGTGAAAGCGCGGCGTGGGACTTCGGCGTCGGCGCGGGCTTTTACGTCGACGCAACGCAGCAGCCGTGGGCGAAGCACTATCGGATGTACTCGTATGTGCGCGATGAACTACGCGAAACGGTGCTCGCGAATCTGCCGGTGGATGGTGCGCGTCTGGGCATCTTCGGGCATTCGATGGGGGGACATGGCGCGTTGATGCTGGCGCTGCGTAACCCGGAGATTTATCGTTCGGTGTCGGCGTTCGCGCCGATCGCCGCACCTTCGCAGTGCCCGTGGGGTGTGAAGGCGTTCAGCGGGTATCTCGGCGAAGACCGTGAAGCGTGGAAGCAGTATGACTCGAGCGAGCTGGTCGCTCACGCATCGCGCAAATTCGCGGCAGGGATTCTGATCGATCAGGGACTGGCGGATCAGTTCCTCGCCGAGCAGTTGAATCCCGATGTGTTCGAAGCCGCTTGCAAGGCCACAGGACAGCCGTTGACCTTGCGTCGTCATGAAGGCTACGACCACGGGTATTACTTCATCTCGACGTTCATTGAAGACCACATCGCGCATCACGCGAAGGTGTTGCTTTGAAGTAGAGCAAGCCTGACTCTGGCAGCGGCGGCATGCAGGTATGCCGCCGTTACCGCTGAGTTTGGCCGCGCCCGTTTCAACGCCGCCGCAACAAACTCCCGCCATACACCACAGCCGACAGCACGGTGATCCAGAAGCTCGTCGGCCAATCCGTATAGAACGCCAGCGTCAAGCCCAGCCACGCCTGCACCAGTGCAAACACGGCGGCGAGCACGAGCCCGGTGGAAAGCCGCGTCGTCATGTTCTGCGCAGCCGCCGCCGGCCCGACCATCAGCGTGAACACCAGCAACACGCCGACAATCTGCGTGCACGCCGCCACCGCCAGTGCGGCAATCGACAGAAACAGCACCGACACCAGCCGCAACGACACGCCTTTGGCTTCGGCCAATTCCGGTTGCAACGAAGCAAACAGCAGCGGCCGCATGATCGCCGCCAGCGCCAGCAAACTGACAACGCCCAACGCCGCCAGCACGCCGAGCGTCGACGCATTCACGCCGAGCACGTTGCCGAACAGCAGCGCGGTGACCTGGGTCGCATACGCGGTGAAGAAGTGCAGGAACAGCAAGCCGAAGCCGAGCGACAGCGACAGGATCACGCCGATCGCCACGTCGCGTCCGGCGAGCCGCTCGCCGAGCGCGCCCATGCCGACGCCGGCCGCCAGCGTGAAGCCGATCATCCCCCAGATCGGCGAGATGCCGATCAGGACCGCACCGGTCGCCCCGGTGAAACCGACATGCGAGAGCGCGTGGCCCGCGAAGGTCTGGCCACGCATCACCAGAAAATATCCCACTATCCCCGCCAGCACCGCGACGATCCCCGACGCCGCGAACGCGTTCACCATGAAATCGTATTCAAACATCGTGCGTGTGTCCGTCGCGTGAGTCGTGCTGGTGTGAGTGGCCGTGTGCGCCACCGTGGTCGTGCGAATGCCCGTGCGAGTGGGCGTGGCCGTGGCCGCCCTTCTCGTCGTGTTCGTGCTCGTGATCGTGTTTTTCGACTTCGACGTCGCCCGACATCACGAAGATGCGGCCGTTCACGCGCATCACATCGATCGGCGAGCCATACAGACGCGACAGCACCGGCCGCGTAATCACTTCATCGACGGTGCCGAGCGCGGCGACGCCGCTGCCGAGATACAGCACGCGATCGAGCGCGTGCAGAAGCGGATTCAGTTCATGCGCCGAGAACAGTACGGCAATGTCGAGCTCCTGCTGCACGCGCCGCACCAGTTCAACCACGCTCTTCTGATGATGCGGATCGAGACTGATCAACGGCTCATCGAGAAGCAGCAGCTTGGGATTGCCGAGCAGGCATTGCGCGAGCAGCAGCCGCTGACGTTCACCGCCGGACAGTTCCGATAACGGCCGCTCGGCCAACTGGCGGCCGCCCACCAGATCGAGCACCCGTTCGACATCCGCGCGGGTCTTGCTGTCCGCCTGGGGCAGGCCCCAGCGGTGGCCGTCCGCTGCCATGGCGACGAAATCGCGGCCACGCACGCGGCGCCCGGCTAGCGCACTGCGCGTCTGCGGCATATAGCCGATCGACGCATTGCCACGCTCGACAGGCTGCCCCAGCACGCGGATCGCGCCGCTCGCCGCCGGCACGAGGCCGAGCACCGCGCGCATCAGCGTGGTTTTGCCCGCGCCGTTCGGGCCGAGCACGCCGATGAATTCACCCTGGTTCACCACGAAGCCGGTGTCGCGCAAAATCGTGCGGCCGCCGAGTTCGAGCGTCACGTGCTCGAGTTCGAGCACGGGCGCATTGGCGCGTACGCGGGCCGGCGCGCTGGTGGGTGCGCCGGTGTGTGCACTGATCGGTGCATGAGCTGGCGTGCCGGGGCCAGTTTCGTTCATTGGGACTTTCCTTTGGCGGAGGTGGCCGCTGCATTCGCTCCGCTCGCGTTGCCCGCAGCCAGCGCCTTGCCCAGCGCGTCGAGCTGCGTCAGCATCCACGTCTGATAGGTCTTACCGGCCGGTTCGGTTTCGGTGACGCTCATGGTCGGCACCTTCGATTGCTGCGCGAGCTTCAACATGCGTTGGGTCAGGGCCTCGGTTGCCTGGCTGTTATAGATCAGAACGCGCACGCGCTTTTCGCGCAGATCGCGTTCGAACGCGGCGATATCGGCCGCGCTTGCTTCAGTGTCGTTCATGGTAGCGAGCTGGAAGCGCAGATTACGCATCGTCAGGCCCACCGCGTCCGACATATAGCCGAACACCGGCTCGGTTGCCGTCACCGGCACGCCGGCGTAGCGGCCATGCAGATCGGCGACTTTGGCGTCGATCGGTTTCAGCGAATCTAGAAACTTCGCGAGGTTCGCATCGTACGCCGACTTGTGCGCCGGGTCAGCCGCGACGAGCGCCTCGCTCACCGCGCGCGCCACTTTCGGCATGGTCGCCGGGTCGTACCAGAGGTGCGGATTATCGCCGCCTTTCTTGCCGACCAGGTCCGCCGCGACGATCGTGGTGCGCTGCGCACCCTTTGAGGCGGCCAGCAGTTTTGCCATCCACGGATCGTAGTCGGCGCCGTTGTAGACCACAAGGCTCGCGTGCTGGAGCGCGCGCGCCGTCTTCGGGCTGGCTTCGAACAGATGCGGATCCTGGTCCGGATTGCTGAGAATGCTCGTCACGTCGACGCGCTCGCCGCCCAGTTGCTGCACGACGTCGCCGTAAAAGTTTTCCGCCGCCACCACCGGGATTTTCGCATCCGCGGCGAATGCACCCTGGCTGAGCGTGACAGCAGCGGCGGCAGCCGCGCCCATCGCCATGGCCTTCGACAGCTTCAGCGCACGGTGCGCCCCGTTCAACATCGGGCCGAATTTCTTCATCGTTTTTCCTGCTGCGTGAAAGTTGAATGAACTACGAATCCTGGGAGTGGTGCGCCTATTGCGCTCATGCATGGCTTCATCCGACGCACCGGCCGGGCCATGCAGGGCGCGCACGCACTTCCGTATGCGCGAGCCTTACAGCACGGTGTTCTGCAATCGATGTAGCCATCAGTGGATCTGCTGACGAACGGGCAAGGCTTCAAAGCTAAGCAAGGCCGAAATGATATAACGTATCTTGAATTCTTGTCAGCAGCGCGTACGGAAAGCCGCGTGGCCCTGTTCGCTTTCTCGTATTAGTGTTGACCCGAGGGCGCCGCCGCTGCGCCCGGGTCCTGACGCGCTGCACCATCGAAATCTGGCCGAGCGCCTTGACATGACCCGGTCCGTATCCGATCATTCGATCACAAACAGAGCAATTGTTCGCGCAATGAGCGTTCGCTCACTGCGCGTCAAGATGCGAAACGAACCGGAGACAAGCGGTGGCGGCACGATTGCAAGACAAGGTGGCCATTCTGACGGGCGCTGCAAGCGGAATCGGTGAAGCCGTGGCTCGGCGCTATCTGGACGAAGGCGCGCGCTGCGTGCTGGTCGATGTGAAGCCGGCGGACAGTTTCGGCGCTTCGTTGCTTGCCGCTTACGGCGAGCGTGTGCTGACCGTCAGCGCCGACGTGACGCGCCGCGAGGATATCGAACGTATTCTTGCCAGCACGCTGGAGCGCTTCGGCCAGGTCGACATTCTGTTCAATAACGCGGCGCTCTTCGATATGCGTCCGATCCTCGATGAATCATGGGACGTGTTCGACCGCCTCTTCGCGGTCAATGTGAAGGGCATGTTCTTCCTGATGCAAGCCGTCGCCCGCCAAATGGTCGAGCAGGGCCACGGCGGCAAGATCATCAATATGTCGTCGCAAGCCGGCCGGCGCGGCGAGGCGCTGGTGTCGCACTACTGCGCAACCAAAGCCGCCGTACTTAGCTATACGCAATCCGCCGCGCTCGCGCTCGCGCCGCACAAGATCAACGTGAACGGCATCGCGCCGGGTGTCGTCGATACGCCGATGTGGAACGAGGTCGACGCGCTCTTCGCCCGTTATGAAAACCGTCCGCTCGGCGAGAAGAAACGCCTGGTGGGTGAAGCGGTGCCGCTTGGCCGCATGGGTGTGCCGGACGATCTGACCGGCGCCGCCCTGTTTCTCGCGTCGGCGGATGCCGACTACATCACCGCGCAAACCCTGAACGTGGACGGCGGGAACTGGATGAGCTGAGCGGCTCACCGCGTGGATGAGCCGTACCCGTGTTACCCATCGTCATTTTCGTAGAACAAACGCAGCACCACATAACGTACGAGAAAGGAGACAACACATGAAACCAGCCCTCAAATCCGCACTCAAGGCGGTCAGTGCCGGCGCAGTTGCGTGCTTCGCGCTGCAGGCTCAGGCGGCCACGGTGACCATCGCCACGTTGAACAACCCGGACATGATCGAGCTGAAGAAGCTCTCGCCCGCTTTCGAGCAGGCGAATCCGGACATCAAGCTCAACTGGGTGATTCTCGAAGAAAACGTGCTGCGTCAACGCGCGACCACCGACATCACCACCGGCAGCGGCCAGTTCGACGTGATGACGATCGGCGCCTATGAAACGCCGCAGTGGGGCAAGCGTGGCTGGCTCACGCCGATCACCAATCTGCCCGCTGACTACGATCTCAACGACGTCGTGAAGACGGCCCGCGACGGCCTCTCGAGCGGCGGCCAGTTGTATGCGTTGCCTTTCTACGTCGAAAGCTCGATGACGTATTACCGCAAAGATCTGTTCGCGGCGAAGGGCCTGAAGATGCCGGATCAGCCTACCTACGATCAGATCGCGCAGTTCGCCGACAAGCTCACCGACAAAGCCAACGGCATGTACGGCATCTGCCTGCGCGGCAAAGCGGGCTGGGGCGAAAACATGGCGTATGGCACGACGGTGGTGAATACCTTCGGCGGTCGCTGGTTCGACGAGAAGTGGCAGGCCCAGCTCACGTCGCCGGAATGGAAGAAGGCGATGACCTTCTACGTCGACCTGCTGAAGAAAGATGGTCCTCCGGGAGCCAGCTCGAACGGTTTCAACGAGAACCTCACGCTGATGTCGTCGGGCAAGTGCGCGATGTGGATCGACGCGACGGTGGCGGCCGGCATGCTCTATAACAAGCAGCAGTCGCAGATCGCCGACAAGGTCGGTTTCGCCGCGGCACCGATTGCCGTCACGCCGAAGGGTTCGCACTGGTTGTGGGCTTGGGCGCTGGCGATTCCGAAGTCGTCGAAGCAGGCGGACTCGGCCAAGAAATTCATCGCGTGGGCCACGTCGAAGCAGTACATCGAACTGGTCGCGAAGGATGAAGGCTGGGCCTCGGTGCCGCCGGGAACGCGCCAGTCCACGTACGCGCGTCCTGAGTACAAGCAGGCCGCACCGTTCGGCGACTTCGTGCTGAAGGCGATCGAAACGGCGGATCCGGACCATCCGACGCTCAAGCCGGTGCCGTACACCGGTGTGCAGTTCGTCGGGATTCCTGAGTTCCAGTCGTTCGGCACGGTGGTCGGTCAGAGCATCTCCGGCGCGATTGCCGGGCAGATGACGGTCGATCAGGCGCTGGCAGCCGGCAACGCCACCGCGGACCGCGCGGTGAAGCAGGCGGGTTACCAGAAGTAAGCAGCACTGCAGCACTGGAACGTAACGTGAAACGCGCCGGCTGACGCCCGTCAGCCGGCTCACGCAGCACAGCGGGCCGTCCCCGCCGCGCCTGCCTCGCGACATCGCATGATGTGGCGACGGCGGGCACGGCCCCGGCATTCAGGCCGGACAGCCCGCGCATTACCGAACAGGTGGTCAATCATGCGTCCTCTGCGCCTACCTCTCATGCATGCCCATCCCCAGACAGAAAAAGAACGCGAAGTCCGCAAAGCCAATTCCGCCCGCTGGCTAGTCTCGCCCTCGGTCGCGGTACTCGTGCTGTGGATGGCGATTCCGCTGGCGATGACGATCTGGTTTTCGTTTTCGCGCTACAACCTGCTGAATCCGGATCTGAAAGGCTTCGCCGGTTTCGACAACTACAAATATCTCGCCACCGATCCATCGTTTGGCCCGTCGATCGGACACACGCTCGAACTGATCCTCTCCGTGCTGGTGATAACGGTGGTCGGCGGCGTGCTGATGGCGATTCTGTTCGACCGCAAGTTTTACGGTCAGGGCATTGCGCGGCTACTTGCCATCGCCCCGTTCTTCGTGATGCCGACCGTGAGCGCGCTGATCTGGAAGAACATGATCCTGCATCCGGTGTATGGCCTGATCGCACAGGGCATGCGTGCGATGGGCATGCAGCCGATCGACTGGTTCGCCGAGTATCCGCTCACCGCGGTGATCATGATCGTCGCGTGGCAGTGGCTGCCGTTCGCGTTCCTGATTCTGTTCACCGCGATCCAGTCGCTCGATCAGGAACAGAAGGAGGCGGCGCGCATCGACGGTGCGGGTCCGTTCTCGATGTTCTTCTACATCACGCTGCCTCACCTGAAACGGGCGATCGCCGTGGTGGTGATGATGGAGACGATTTTCCTGCTGTCGATCTTCGCCGAAATTTATACGACCACGGGCGGCGGTCCGGGCACCGCCACCACCAATCTGTCGTACCTGATCTATTCGCTGGGTCTGCAACAGTTCGACGTCGGTCTCGCTTCGGCGGGCGGCATTCTCGCTGTCGTGCTGGCCAATATCGTGTCGTTCTTCCTTGTGCGGATGCTCGCGAAGAACCTGAAAGGGGAGTACGAAAAATGAGCCACGTTGCCTCTACCCCGGCGTCGGCCACGACGCCCATGACTGTGCCGGCGAAGTCGCCATTCGCCGCGATCCGTCGCGGCATTCCTGGCCTGGTTGCGTGGCTGGTCGCGCTGCTGCTGTTCTTCCCGATCTTCTGGATGACGATCACCGCGTTCAAGACGGAGCAGCAGGCCTATTCGTCGTCGCTGTTCTTCGTTCCGACGCTCGACAGCTTCCGCGAGGTGTTCGCCCGCAGCAACTACTTTTCGTTTGCGTGGAATTCGATTCTGATCTCGGTGGGCGTCACGGTGTTGTGCCTGATTCTTGCCGTGCCGGCCGCCTACGCGATGGCCTTCTTTCCGACGCGCCGCACGCAGAAAGTGCTGCTGTGGATGCTGTCGACCAAGATGATGCCGTCGGTCGGCGTGCTGGTGCCGATCTACCTGCTGTGGAAAAACAGTGGCCTGCTCGATACGGTGTCGGGTCTGGTGATCGTCTACACGCTGATCAACCTGCCGATTGCGGTATGGATGTCGTTCACTTACTTCGCAGAAATTCCGCGCGACATTCTCGAAGCAGGCCGGATCGACGGCGCGGTGACGTGGCAGGAAATCGTCTATCTGCTGATGCCGATGTCGCTGCCGGGGCTCGCCTCCACTGCGTTGCTGCTGGTGATCCTGTCGTGGAACGAAGCGTTCTGGAGTATCAATCTGTCGAGTTCGAACGCCGCGCCGCTGACCGTGTTCATCGCGTCGTATTCGAGTCCTGAAGGCCTGTTCTGGGCCAAGCTCTCCGCGGCCTCGCTGCTCGCGGTGGCGCCGATTCTGATCGTCGGCTGGCTGTCGCAGAAGCAACTGGTGCGCGGCCTTACGTTCGGGGCGGTCAAATGACGGCAGGCACGATGGCAGGCGCGAGCGTCGGAAATTTTGCGCTGATCTGCGATTGCGACGGCGTGCTGATCGACAGCGAGGCCGTGGCGGCGCGCATGCTGGTGCACGAACTCGAAGCGCGCTGGCCCGATGCCGATGTCGAACCGGTGGTGCTGCCTTTGCTCGGCCTGCGCATCGAAAAGGTCCTGCAAGGCACGGCGGCGCAACTTGGCAAGCGCCTGAGTGCCGAGGATATCGACGCGATTCGTCGTGCGGTGGAAGCGGCGGCGATGCAGGCGCCTACGGTGGAAGGCATCGAGACCGCGCTCGCGCAGGTGCCGCTTACCAAAGCATGCGCGAGCAACAGTTTCCGGCCGTATGTGGAGACGGTGCTGGCGCGCACGGGCCTCGTGAAGTTTTTCGGCGACCGGTTGTTTTGTGCCGATGCGGTGCCGAATCCGAAGCCCGCACCCGATGTCTATCTTGCCGCGGCGCAAGCCTTCGGCCTCGCGCCGTCCGCGTGCCTCGTGGTGGAAGACAGCGTGACCGGCGTGACGGCCGCGACCGCGGCGGGCATGACGGTGCTGGGGTTCATCGGCGGCGGTCATGCGAGTGACGCGCAGATCGACGCGTTACATGCAGCGGGCGCGCGTCATGTATTCGACGACATGTTGCAGTTGCCGGAACTGGTCGCGCAATGGACGCTGAGCGCGACGGCAGCGGCGCCGTAAGCGTGCAGTTCAAAGACTTCAAGCAACCGACACAGCTGAAGTACTGGATAGCAATACACAGCAACACACAGCAATACACGGAGACACATCATGGCAAGCGTAACTCTGCGTAACATCAAAAAAGCCTACGACGACAACGAAGTGATGCGCGACATCAACCTCGACATCCTGGACGGCGAATTCGTCGTGTTCGTGGGCCCGAGCGGTTGCGGTAAGTCGACGCTGATGCGGATGATCGCCGGCCTCGAAGATATCAGCGGCGGCGACCTGACCATCGACGGCACGCGCGTGAACGACGTGCCGCCCGCCAAGCGCGGCATCGCGATGGTGTTCCAGTCGTACGCGCTGTATCCGCACATGACGCTGTACGACAACATGGCGTTCGGCCTGAAACTCGCCGGCACCAAGAAGCCGGAGATCGACGCCGCCGTGCGCAACGCGGCGAAGATCCTGCACATCGACCATCTGCTCGATCGCAAGCCGAAGCAACTGTCGGGCGGCCAGCGCCAGCGCGTGGCGATCGGCCGTGCGATTACGCGCAAGCCGAAGGTGTTCCTGTTCGACGAACCGCTATCGAATCTCGACGCCGCGCTGCGGGTGAAGATGCGCCTCGAATTCGCGCGTCTGCACGACGAGCTCAAGACCACCATGATCTACGTGACGCACGATCAGGTCGAAGCCATGACGCTGGCCGACAAGATCGTGGTGCTGTCGGCGGGCAACGTGGAGCAGGTCGGCAGCCCGACCATGCTGTATCACGCGCCGGCCAATCGCTTCGTCGCGGGTTTTATCGGCTCGCCGAAAATGAATTTCATGGAAGGCGTGGTGCAGTCGGTCACGCACGACGGCGTCACGGTGCGCTACGAAACTGGCGAGACCCAGCGTGTCGCGGTGGAACCGGGCGCTGTGAAGCAGGGCGACAAGGTGACGGTCGGGATTCGCCCCGAGCATTTGCACGTAGGCTCGGCGGAAGACGGCATCTCGGCACGCACCATGGCGCTTGAATCGCTCGGCGACGCCGCCTATCTGTACGCGGAATCGAGCGTTTCGCCGGATGGCCTGATCGCGCGGATTCCGCCGCTCGAGCGGCATGCCAAGGGCGAGACGCAAAAGCTCGGCGCCACGCCGGATCACTGCCATTTGTTCGACAGCGAAGGAAAGGCATTCCAACGCAAGATCGTTGAGGTGCTGGCTGCGTAAGGATGTAATGCGGAAAGCGGCACCCGCGCCGCTTTCCGTTCAAGTCACGTTTGACCCTTCAAGCGTGGCACGCCACCGCGCCGTAGAAAATGTGCCGCCAACTGCTGGCGCAGGTCTTGGCCAATCACCCTAGTCTTTATGCGCCACTGCCGCGCTCAAGCCTCGAGCGCCGCTCGCGCGCACAACTCGTCAGTTACCAAACCCGACAACCAGCCGCCTTTAAGCACCGCGATCAGTGCTTCGTGCTTGCGCTCGCCGCCAGCAAACCCGATCGTGGGGCGCTGCGGCGGGGCGTCGAGCGCGATGCTGGTCACGCGCCGGCCGGTCGGCGACTCGACGTGCGCGCCGGCCGAATCGATCGGCAGGCCGAGCATTTCGGCCACCGCGCCGTTCTGCATCAGCTCGTTCACTTCCCCTGACGTGATAAAGCCGTCTTCGTGCAGCGGACATTTCGGCCCGATATTGCCGATACCGACGAACGCGACATCCGCTTTGGCCGACAAGGATTCGACGATCCGGTACAGCCGGTGATTGCACCACTGCGCGCGCTCTGTTTCGCTATCGGCGAGTAACGGCGCGGGTAGCAGAAAATACTTACCACCGGTCTTTTCCGAAATGTGCAGCGCGACGTCGTAGCGGTTCGAGGAGCCGTCCTGGGCGATCGCCCCGACCATCGATACCAACCGGTGCTGCGGACGCTCCAGCTGCGCGATCTGATCGACCGCGGCCTTCAGCGTACGGCCGCTGCTCACGGCGACCACCATCGGCTTTTCTTCGCTGAGATAGCGTTCCATGACCTGCGCGCCGGCCACGGCCAGCTTGCGGTCGACTTCTTCCGAGGTATCGCTGTCGATCGGTACGACTTCGCACATGCTCAGGCCGTAGCGCTTCGAGAGTTGATCGGCGAGCGCGAGGCAATCGGCCAGTTTGTGATCGACGCGCACACGAATCAGGTTCTTTTCCACCGCGAAGGCGACCAGCCGCTGCGCGACCGGGCGCGACACCTGCAGCTTCTCGGCGATCTCGTTCTGGGTATTGCCGGCGACGTAGTAGAGCCACGCGGCGCGGGTAGCAAGGTCTAATTTTTCTGTGGACTTGGGCACGGTGACGGTTTGCTTGAAGTGCGCCGATGATAGCAGCCGGTCCGCGCGTCTCGACGGGACCGGCTGGGGTTTGCCGGTCAGGCGAGCGGCTGGCGTGCGGGGTCGAACAGCGGCCGCACGTGGCGGTAGAGTGCGCGATACGCTTCGAGCCGGTTGCGCAGTTCGGCGTGGCGTCGCGGATTCGGCGTGAATTCCTTTTCGATTGGCGGCTTGGACAGCACCTTGGCCGGTTCGCCGCCCGCAGCTAGCCAGCCCAGACGTGCGGCGCCGAGCGCCGCGCCGGTCTCGCCGCCACCGTGCTTGCGGGTGGCGGTGTTGAGCGCGTCGGCGAGCAACTGTGCCCAGTAATCGCTGCGGGCGCCACCGCCGAGCAGCGACAGCGCCTTCGCCTCGGTGCCGGCCGCGCGCAAGGCGTCGAGGCCGTCGGTGAGCGCGAGCGTCACGCCTTCGAGTACCGCGTAGCCGAGCAACGCACGATCGGTCGCGTGATTCATGCCGAAGAACACGCCCTGCGCGTACGGGTCGTTGTGCGGCGTGCGTTCACCGGATAGATAGGGCAGAAAGAGTGGCGCGGTGTTCAATGCGTCCGCTGGGAGCGCCTCGATTTCGGCGAGCAGCGTCGGCTCGTCGGTCGAGGTGAGCTTGCAGACCCAGCGCAAGCAGCTTGCCGCCGACAGCACCACGCTCATCTGATGCCAGCGATCCGGAATCGCGTGACAGAACGCGTGCACCGCGGAAGCGGGGTTGGGCCGGAAACTGTCGCCGACCACGCACAGCACGCCGGACGTGCCGAGCGAGACGAAGCCGTCGCCCGGTTGCGTCGCGCCGATGCCGATCGCACTCGTGGCGTTGTCGCCGCCGCCGGCCGCGACGATCACGCCGTCGCTCAAACCGAATTCGCGAGCGACTTCGGGGAGCAGCGTGCCTGACGGTTCGCTGCCTTCGCACAAGCTCGGCATCTGCGCACGCGTCATGTTGCAGGCGGCGAGCAGCGAATCGGACCAGTCGCGTTTGGCGACGTCGAGCCAGAGCGTGCCTGCTGCATCCGATGGATCGGATACCTTGCCGCCGGTCAGTTGCAGACGCAGATAGTCTTTCGGCAACAACACGCAGGCCGTCTGCGCGAAGATGTCCGGCTCGTGACGCGCGACCCACAGCAGCTTCGGCGCGGTGAAACCGGGCATCGCGAGATTGCCGGCCACGGTGTGCAGCTCCGGCGCGCGCTCGGTCAGCTCCGCGCACTCCTTGTCGCTGCGCATGTCGTTCCACAGGATCGCGGGCCGCAATACGCGGTCTTGCGCGTCGAGCAGCACGGCGCCGTGCATTTGCCCCGAGAGGCCAATGCCGCGGATCTGCGCGAACTCGTCGGGAAATTTGGCGCGCAACGCGGCCAGCGCGGTGCGCGTGCCTGTCCACCAATCTTCGGGATTCTGTTCGGCCCAGCGCTGATGCGGACGCGAAACGGTAAAGGGTGAGCCCGCGGTGCCGATCACGCGTCCATCGGAGGCGAGCAGCAGGACTTTCACTTCGGACGTGCCGAGGTCGATGCCGAGATACATGGGCGCGGAACCTTCGTCGTTAGGGATGCGCTACTTTAGCCGCACATGGCGGCGAGTGCCATGCGCGTTAAGCCTGACACTGCGCTGGAATCAAACCGCGCCGCGTTTGGCCAGCCACACGTCGACACGCGCTAACGCGCCCGCCAACGCCGATTCCAACTGCGGCGTGCCGGCCATACTGCCCCACAGCAGCCGGTCAGCCGCGAACGCCTGCAATGGATCGGGCGCGGCAAAGAAGCCGCGCGCGACTTTCTCGTCCATCACGCCGTCCTGATACGCATACGGCAGCGCGCCGGCGTTCCAGCGTTCCAGGAAGCGGAAGAACAGCGCCGGCAACATCGCCGTCGCCGCGGGTGTGACGCCGCGTTCGAAGCATTCCGCGAGCGTCGGCGCGATAAAGCCGGGCAGCTTCGAAAAGCCGTCGGCCGCGACGCGCTGATTGGTGTCCTGGATATACGGATTGCCGAAGCGCTCGAGCACCACGTCGCGATAGCGTTCGAGATCGAGCGGGCTCGGCGTGAGGCAGGGGATCACGTCTTCGGTCACGTAATCGAAGGCAAATTTGTTGATGTCCGGATCGAGCGTGCCTTCGTGGATGTAGTTCAGTCCCACCAGCGTGCCCGCCCACGCGATGCAACTGTGCGTCGCGTTGAGAATGCGAATCTTCGCTTCCTCGTAGGGCATCACTGAATCGACCAATTCCGCGCCGACCTTTTCCCACGCCGGGCGCCCCGCCATGAAGCGGTCTTCGATCACCCATTGGATGAAGGCTTCGCCCATCACCGGACAGGCATCGTCGACGCCGGTGGCGGCTTTCACCCGTTCACGCACGTCGGGCGTGGGGCGCGGCGTGATGCGATCGACCATCGAACTCGGGCACTCGGTGTTGTCGTCGAACCATTGCGCCAGATCGTCCGCGCCGCGTCGCTCGAGAAACTCGCTCATGCCCGCATGAAAACGCTCGCCGTTGCTGCGCAGGTTGTCGCAGGTCTGCAGCGTGACCGGACCGGCGCCGCGCTTCATGCGCGCGTCGAGAATCGCCGCGAGCGCGCCGTAGATGGTGGTGTGGCCGCCCCTCAAGTCGGCAGCAAGATCGGCGTTGGCCGTGTCGAGCTCGTCCTGTTCGTCGAGGTAATAGCCGCCTTCGGTGACCGTGAACGCGATGATCTTGCAGGCCGGATCGGCGCCGGCCTCGATCAGCATATCGAGACTCTCGGTCCATGGCACCACGCGCTCGATCGATCGAATCGTCTCGTATGCGCGTTCGCCCTGCGGCGTGACGGTCTCGAGTGTATAGACGCCGTTTTGCGCGGCGAGCGCTTCGAGCACTGCGTTCATGTCGCTGCGGATATTGCCGACGGTCAGCGACCAGTGCGGCTCGCCCGCCACTTTCGCCTCGTTCAAACGATGGAGATACCAGGCCTGATGCGCGCGATGAAACGATCCCGCGCCAATGTGCAGGATCACGTGGGCGGCCGTGCCGCTGCCTTGTCCGCTGTTCATGTGCGTCTCCTGAATGTCTTTGAGCGCACGGCTCGGAGCGTGCGTTTTCTTGGGTGGAGCATTTGCTCTGTCTGTGAGCGAATGATCGTACCCAGTGAAACGAATGTCAAGGCGAGCTCAGTGGCTTTTCGTGGCGCAGCGCGGCGTGGCGGGACTTTCGGCAGGCGCTGCGAGGCGTCCGCGCGTTATGGGGCGCATGTCGCGGTGCGTATTGCATTGCGTCAAATTTGACTTTCGCCGCGCCAGGACTAACCCGAATGCAAAAACGTAGCGGTTCGCGGTTTCATTTTTAGTGGTGGATAAGGCGATTGAGGACTACGTTTCGCTATATAAGACGAAAATCAGCGGCACCCGCAGCGCGCCGCTTCATGGAGGAAGACGCGAATGCAACCCGATCTCGAACTCGTCGCCGTACGACGCGACGAATCGTTCAAAGTGTGGTCGCACGGTTATCCGTATCGCACGGTGCGCTGGCACTTTCACCCGGAATACGAAATTCATCTGATCGTGGCGACGACCGGCAAGATGTTTGTCGGCGACCATATCAGCAGCTTTGTGCCTGGCAATCTGGTGTTGCTGGGGCCGAATTTGCCGCACAACTGGGTCAGCGATATGCCGGAAGGTGAGACGATCGCGCAGCGCAATCTGGTGCTTCAGTTTGGGCAGGAGTTTGTGTCGAGTTGTCTGGGCAGTTTTCCGGAGTGGCGGCAGGTGGAGGCGCTGCTTGCTGATTCGCGGCGTGGTGTGTTGTTTGGTGCGGAGACGAGTGCGGCGATTCAGCCGCTGTTTCTTGAGTTGCTGGCCGCGCGCGGATTGCGGCGTCTTGTGCTGTTTATGTCGATGCTGGAAAGCCTGGTGAACGCCGAGGATCGTGAGACGCTCGCGAGTCCTGCTTATCAGGTCGATCCGAGCGGGTTTGCGTCGAGTCGGATTAATCATGCGCTGTCGTATATCGGTAAGAACCTGTCTAACGATCTGCGTGAGTCGGATCTGGCGCAGCTCGCCGGGCAGAGTGTTAGTGCGTTCTCGCGGTACTTTCGTCGGCATACAGGGTTGCCGTTTGTGCAGTATGTGAATCGCATGCGGATTAATCTCGCGTGCCAATTGCTTGCGGATGATGAGTTGAGTGTGACCGATATCTGCTTCAAGGCGGGGTTTAATAATCTGTCGAATTTCAATCGGCAGTTCCTCGCGGTGAAGGGGATGGCGCCTTCGAAGTTTCGACGGTATCAGCAAATGAATGAGGCGAGTCGGGAGGCTTCGGAGGGAGCGGTTGCTGGCGACGCGGGTGTCGATGAGGCGCCTGCGATTGTGGTTGCGACGGGGTTGCCACGCGGTGCTGCTTCTGTGTATTCGTCGACGTAGTCCTGCATAACGCTTTAAGTCGAAGCGTTTTACTTCATCTGAGTTTCAGTGCCTTTCGTGCTGTTCATGCGACAGCCGGGGACTCGCTCGCCTCTTTCCCTTGAATGCCTCTTGATACGGCCGTCGATGAGTGCCCGCTCAGCGTCCCTTCCTGTTTCGATGCTTCTAAATTAAGCCGGTTTGTGAAGAACTGTCACGACGTCGGTCTTTTCAGAATGTTCCTATTCTGGCTTCCGCCTTCCTTCATGCAACGTCGAATTATTACGCATTTCTAACGACGTATTACAGAAGGGAGATGTATGAGAACAAAAGCCCCATCTTGCGGGCCTGGAGGCAAGCTGTTCCGCTTGGTGGCCGCGTGCGCGTTGCTGCTCGTGGCTTCCGCCGCCCGTGCCGACGATTGCTGGACGCTCTACTCGAAATCCGGTGCAACGCCGGGTACAGCGAGCTGCCGATTGGACGTCGCAAGCAATAGTCCAAGCGGCATGGGAAGTTACGGATGTAGAAACGACATTGCGGCGATTGACGAGTGGTGCGCCACACCCACGGACCCTGACGAATCTTGTCCCGTTGCAGATCCGGTCTATCCGGCGAATGGCAAAGTGACGCTCTCTGAAAACGACTTCCGTAGCGGGGATGGAATGCCCCTGACATTTACTCGCAGCTACCTCTCCTCGCCGTTCCTCAAATCGGCTACCGCCATGGGGCCAGTATGGATGAATAACTGGCAGCGGCAACTCAATGTGGCCGGATCAAGCGGTAGTCCGCCACAAGTCATCGCCTATCGTGCAAACGGCCAACCGCTTACTTTCCTGCTTACTAATGGACAGTGGAAAACATCCAGCTTCAGTGGGCTCGCTCTCGCTCGGAGCGGCACGGGCAGTCAAAGCGCGCGGTGCTATATGCTCAACTCTTCCAGAACAATGGCGAGTCCGATTCAGGCTTCGTCAAGTGCGCTTCTGGAAAACCCATAACGAAACGCTGTCGCGAGGTCCATGAAAGATGCCAGATCAAGTGCGCCGACACGAC
>NZ_JAXDPY010000180.1:0-2501 GCF_034668105.1 Paraburkholderia sp.
CGACATATCATCACCTCCTTTTGATCGGACACCTTTCAATCGTGCCCGTCATGAGCTTTACAAAAAGCAACGCCACAGCTTGTAAAGATTTCGCGTGTCATGGCAAGCGCCACGCCTATTCATTGCCGACGCCTTTCGAGACCTCCGCGGGGCAGCCGTACTGCTGGTCGGGCAAAGCCTCGATCGCGGCGAAAGTTTCGGTCGCGACATAAGGAAAAGCGGGGGACAAGACACGCAAGTCCGCGCAAGCAGCGGACCTGACGGATCAACCGGCATTGCGCATGCGGGACGCAGACATTCAAGCGCTTCGGGACGGCGTTGCAGCCGCGTCGCTGCCAGTCAGGTCTGCGCGTTGCTGTGAACCGGTGGACCTTCCCTTCAACTGCAATAAGGACCAGCGATGTTACATTCGCTTTTTTCCGGCTCTGCGCCGCGGCGCTGATGATGGCTGTCGTCGCAATGTGCGCCGGCTGCAAACCCGCGGCCAAAGCCGGCGGAGCAGCCAATGCGCACTCGGCGGCCAGGAGCTCGCCCGCTGCGGCGAGCCAGTGATTCCACCGCGTTACAGCACCCGTCCGCGAGCACGCACCATGTCCACCATGCGCACCTTCAGCATCTTCCGCTACGACCCGGATGAACAGTCTGCCGCGCAAATGCAGACGTATCACATCGAGTTGCGGGCGTCGGACCGGACGCTCCTCAACGTACTCGAACGCATCAAGGCGGAAGACAACAGCCTCGCCTATCGCCGCTCGTGTCGCGAAGGAATCTGCGGCTCCGACGCGATGAATATCAACGGCAAGAACGGCCTCGCCTGCCTGACCAGCAAAGGAGCTGGCGGACCGGATCCTGCTGCGGCTTTTGCCCGGCTTGCCGGTGATTCGTGATCTGATTGTCGTCATGACGGCTTTCTTCAACCAGTACCACTCGATCCGCCCATACCTGATTAACTCGACGCCGCCGCCGGAGCGCGAACGTCTGCAGTCGCCAGAAGAACGCGACCAACTCGACGGGCTTTATGAGTGCATTCTTTGCGCGTGCTGTTCGACGGCCTGCCCGTCGTACCGGTGGAATCCCGACAGATTCGTCGGACCGGCGGGACTGTTGCAGGCGTACCGGTTCATCGCCGATTCGCGCGACGAGGCAACGGCGATGCGGCTGGACAATCTCGAGGACGCGTACAGGCTATACCGCTGCCGCACCATCATGAACTGCGTGGATGTGTGTCCCGAAGGACTTGATCCCGCGCGCGCGATCAGCGAAATCCGCGCGATGATGGTGCGCAGGACCGTGTAGGGGTTGAACAAGGTACGCGCGAATTCCTATCATGAGCGCTCGATTTATATAAACCAGTAAAGCTATGCGTGATTAGCACAGTTCGGCAAGCCCTCTATCTGTCCGCAAAGGCGTTCCGGATCTGCTGGGCCCGTTTGACCTCGTCGCTGTGCAGGTAGATGGACGTCGTCGCAATCTAGGCATGGCGCAGGTTATCGCGTACGTGGTCAGCCCAGCGCCACTTGCCAAGGCGTGGGTTGTGTGGGTATCGCGTCCAGGGCGGACTCCCGCGCCGCAGCTTTTCCGCGAGCGCCGGGTTGTCCGCCTCGACGACGTCGGCCGCTTTCGCAAAAAATCTTCGCGTGACCTCCCATAGCCGTACCCCGCTGATGCCGGTCACACTGTCCTGCTCGAGGCTGCCGATGAGCGGCGTGTCGGGATGCCATCGGGCTGGCGTGACCGGCAGCCTTCGCTCCACCAGATAGCGGTCCAGCGCGCCGCGGGCCAGTGGTGGCAGCGCAACCTTGCCCGCCTTGCGACCCTTCCCGACAAGGCTCACCCAATGGTCGCCTGATTTCGGGTGCGGGTACTCCAGTCCGGGCTATATCCGCAGCTTTATGGCTGACCGCCTCAAACTTGATATGTCCTTTGTTCAGGGAATGGGCCGCTCAAAGGCCGATGAGGTCACCGTCAGGGGGGTTCTTGCAATGGGTCGGACGTTAGGCATGGCGGTGGTCGCCGAAGGCGTCGAAAAGCGATGCCAGCTCGATTTCCTCGTCGACAATGGATGCGACGAGGTTCAGGGTTACTGGTTCGTGGTACTCAGCCGCCAGCACCTTGTTTGACAACCCTTCCAGAGGATAACGCGCGACCGCAGCATTCGTTCCCGCACACAGGATCAGGCCAACGGGCGGGTTTTCTCCGGGCAGCGTCCAGTGCTCACGTGCGTAATTGCAGTACATGTGCATCTGGCCCACGTCGGCGGGATTGAGCTCGGTGAGCTTGAGATCAACGATAACAAGGCATCGCAGCCGCCGATGAAAAAACAGAAGATCCACCCGGAACCAGCTCTCACCAATCCGAACGCGACGCTGGCGGCCCACGAACGTAAAATCGCCACCCAGCTCAAGAAGAAAATCCTCGAGGCGATGGACCAGCGCCTCCTCCAGTTGACTTTCTGAATATTCGTCCTTGAGATTCAGGAACTCGAGGACATACGGATCCTT
>NZ_JAXDPY010000181.1:0-2596 GCF_034668105.1 Paraburkholderia sp.
CGTGAGCCACCCGCGTGATGCCTGCCGCGCTATCAGGCTCCTTCCAGAGACTGTATTTTTCTATCTCTTAGAGCGCGCCGGCGCCCGGGCACATCCTGACCGCGAAGCCATCACGAAGGCTTGTAAACATTTGCGGAGCGGGTTGCTTGCACTTCTCACTCCTGAGAGACCACGTTCACCTGAGGCCTGTCAGTTTTGACAGAGCGGCGAATTGACCTGTAAATGTTGGGCGCCTACTGGTTTTGGCTCAATCATGTTCGATTTATGCGAGGGCTGCCACGGTGCGGATCTGCAAAGTTGCTGCGCAGCGTATCGGGCACGTCCCGGTGACTTCGGAGGAGCCTTCGGATGCCCGACGCGGAAAGCAACTTGACTTCAACAGCAGCAAAGCTTCATCGCCAAATGAAGTCGATCGCGGACGCGGTCGGCATATTGCTGGTCGATGGATTTCACTACTTGGCGCTCTTCGCGATAGGCGCGACGACCGTGTGGTCGGCTGTTGCCGCTTTCATCAGCATGATAGCTAGGGGACGCGCTGAACTCTCGGACATCCTTCTTCTGTTCATCTATCTTGAAATCGGCGCGATGATCGGAATCTATTTCAAGACGACAAGGCTTCCGGTTCGCTACCTGATTTATATCGCGATGACAGCGCTGGGCCGGGTCCTGATCGAGATCGGGGGCGCCGAGCACAAGACCGGGAAAGATCTTCTCATCGTGACAGGGGCAATTCTGGTTCTGTCGTTTGCTGTACTGATTCTGCGGTTCGCATCTCAAAAAGACGATCTGTCCGACAGGTCGCGTCACGAAGCCTGATGGCCTGGCGAGGGCCGCGCCAGTCCAGTGGCGACGCCTGACGCGTCGGTCGCCGGAGCGCCGGCGTTCCTGATCGCTTGCCAAATTGTTTCGGACGCCAACGGCGGATCGATGTGCACAATCCCGAGCGGCCAAAGCGCGTCGAGCACCGCGTTGGCGAAAGCGGCGGGCGCACCGGTTGCCGCGGCCTCGCCAACCCCTTTGACACCGAGTGGATTGTCATCGGCCGTTGTCGGCCGGATACAGGTGGCTATCGACGGCAGGTCCGACGCACGCGGCACCGCATAGTCGGTCAGTGATCCCGTCAACAATTGTCCGCTCGCCGGATCGTAGACGATCTGTTCGAACCAGCTCTGCCCGATGCCCTGGGCCGTGCCGCCGTGAAGCTGGCCCTCGAATATCCTTGGGTTGATGACGTTGCCGGAATCCTGGGCGATCGCATACGCCGCTATCGTGCAGGCGCCGGTCTTGCGGTCCACCTCGACCTCACAGACGTGGCACGCGGCCGGTACATTCTGTCCCAGGCCATCGAAGCAGCCGCTGACACTAAAATCCGGCTCGGCAGCGAACACCTGGTCCCAGGTTACGCTGCGGTCGGTACCGGCAATCCGGAACAGGCCTTCATCGAACGAAATGTCCCCGGAAGATGCTTCAAGCATTCTGCCTGCAATATCGCGCCCCCGTTCGACCGCGGCCTCGGCCGCGAGTTTTACCGAAGATCCGCAGAGTGTGGTCGACCATGAGGCCGCCGTGCCAACACCCTCGGCCATCCGCGCCGTGTCGGATTGCCGGAATCCGAGACGTTCCATCGGCATTGCGAGTGCATCCGCGGCGACCTGCAGAAATGTCGTTTCATGGCTATGGCCGGCCGAGCCGGTTCCGACGATGAGGTCAAGTCGCTCTCCGTTCCACTCGAGGCGTGCTCCGATTGGTTCGTGCGAGCCGTGGAGATCTTCGGCGAACAGGCAGACGCCGAAGCCGCGCAGCCGATCCGATCCGGCCGATTGCGCCCGCCGTTCGGCAAAGCCCTCATGATCGATATGTTTCAAGGCGCTATCGAGCAGTTGCTCAAAGTCGTGCCGATCGAATCGCGTCCCGAGCGGCGAGATCCATGGCATCCGCGATCCCCGCACCAGATTGGCACGGCGGAAAGCAATCGGATCCTGTCCGATCCGGCGAGCGATCATGTCGACGAGGCGCTCGCAGGCATAGACATTTTCCGGGCGCCCCGCGCCGCGATAGGAGCAGGTAGGTGCGGTGTTTGTCAGGACGCCTTCGACGCGAACGTGGGCGGCCTGGACACCATAGACCCCCGTCAGATGCGTGAGCCCGTTCTGGACCGGGACCATTGTCCTCGACGACGTGTAAGCGCCCATGTTCATGCGGCGGACGGCTTCGATCGCGGTCATCCGCCCCGTCGCGTCGATGGCGGCGGTCACCGAGAATAAATTGTCCCTCGCATGACAGCCGGCACTCAGGGTTTCGCCGCGTTCGGGGATCCATTTCACCGGCCTTCCAAGGCGGCGTGCAGATTCAAGGCACAGGACATATTCAGGGTAGAGGCCGTTCTTCTGGCCAAAGCCGCCGCCGGTATCCGGCGCGACGACGCGGATGCGCTCACGCGGCACCTTGAAGACACGGTCCGCCAACGCGCGCTGAATGATCTGTACCCGTTGAGTCGAGACGTGTAGCGTGAACAGTCCGTCTGCAAAGCCGCCGATGCAGCCGCGTGGCTCGAGCGGGAGAGCGTCGATCCGGTTGACCGCGATGGTAGCGCCGA